>NZ_DAOLKE010000127.1:0-9500 GCF_035331805.1 Plasticicumulans sp.
GCTGGCAGCAGCGCCAGCGCCAGCGCCGGGGCGAGCAGCGCGACGATCAGCACGACGCGCACCAGCATCACAGCCGAGGCCAGCGCGATCGCGACCGCGGCGAGCGGTGCGGCGAGCCCGTCGCGCACGCGCCGGGCGTAGGCGAGCGTGGTCGCCGTGCTCGATACCGCGCCGCCGAGCAGGCCGCCGAGCAGCACGCCGGCACCGCCGCCGAAGGCTTTGTAGAGCAGGTAGCCGCCGAGGCTGATGCCGACGATCAGCGTCACCATCAGCCAGATCTCGAACGGGTTGAACACTTCGAGCGGGCCGAAGCTGCGGTTCGGCAGCACCGGCAGCACGATGAAGGTGATCAGCACGAACTGCATGATCGCGCGCAGGTCCTCGCCGCCGAGCCGGCGCGCCAGCGCGTGCAGTTCGACCTTGAAGTGCAGCAGCACGACGCTCAGACCGGCAACGACGACCGCGACCTCCCAGGCGCCGAAGGCAAGATAAGCCCCGAGCCCGAACATCAGCAGCAGCGCCAGTTCGGTGGTCACCGACGGTTCGAGGTCATCGACGCGCCCGCGCCACTGCATGACGTTGCCGAGCACCAGCAGCGTCGTGATCGCCGCCAGCCCCGCCACCAGCACCCAGCCGCCGAAGCGCTCGGCGAGCAGTCCGCACAGCGTGCCGAGCAGCGCCGTCAGCGCGAAGCTGCGCAGGCCCGCGAACTCCGGGCCGGTCGCCTCGCGCTGCAGGCCGATCAGCAGGCCGAGCGCGACCGACAGGCCGATGCGCAGGAAGGTGTCGCCGGACTCGATGCTCATCGGCCCGGGCCGGCGTCATGCGCTGCGATCACGGCGCCGGCTCGACCTTCAGCAGCCAGACGCGCTCGCTGCCACTGCGCGAGCGGGTCGAATGCACGACGGCATCGCGCGCGGCGCGGCGCGCCTCGGCCGAGCCGCCGATCAGCAGCCACTGGCCGAGCCGGCCGCTCAGCGTCGTGCTGAGGCTCGCGGTATCGAAACTGCCATCGGGCCCGGGACGCACCGAACGCGGCGCGACCTCGACCGTCACCGTCTCGCCGCTGACGCGCGGGCGCACCAGAAAGCCGGTCGAGGCATCGCGGTAGCCCATGTCGACGCCGGCCGCCACGCCGCCGCGCGGGCCGGTGGCGACGCCGTAGCGCTCGGGCACCGGCACCGAGCGCCCGAGCGTGACGAAGGCCTCGCGGCCATCGAGCACGCGCACGGTCTGCACGGTATCGTCGCGCCCGCGCGTGCCGTAGTGCTCGACGGTCACCCGCCCGCTCGCCGTCGTACCGCTGGCGCCGGTGCCAATGCCGCCTTCCAGCCCGACGCCGGAGGCATCGACCTCGTCGATCGAGCCCTGACGCAGGCTGACGAGCAGCGTGCGCGGCGGCACGTCGAGGGCGTCGAGCACGCCGAGCAGTTCGTCGATGCGCGCCTGCGGGCCGCGCACGATCAGCACGGCGCCCTGACCGCTCAGCGTCAGCTCGCCGGCGACCGGGCGCAGCAGCGGAATCAGCTCCTCGGCGTTGCGGTGCCTGAGATCGACCGTGACCAGCACCGGCACCTCGGCCCGCGCCGGCGACATGGCCAGCAGCAGCGCGGCCAGCAGCAGCGCGGCCGCGGCGCGCAGCCGCGCGTTCATTCCGGCGTGCCGTAGCAGTGCGATCCGTGCATGACGGTGGCACCGGCCTGCACCGCGGCGGCGACCAGCACGGCTTCGGCGATCTCGGCCTCGTGCGCGCCGGCGGCGCGCGCCTCGGCCAGCCGCGTGTCGATGCTGTACGGGCAGCGCGCGACGTGCGCACAGGCGAGCGCGATCAGCGCCTTGGCCTTGCCGTCGAGCGCGCCTTCGGCGGCGGCGGCGTGCTGCAGGCCACGGTATGCGGCCATCGCTTCCGGTGCGTACTGCGCGAGCAGCTTCAGGCTTTTGAGATTGCGGGGGTCATACATGGTGGCGCGACTCCGGCCCGGGGACAGGCCGCAAGCGTAGGCCGCGCCGGGGCGTCAGCCGAACAGGATCAGGCCCCAGACCACGGCGGCGTTGAGCAGCGACACGAACACCGCCGCCGAGCCGATGTCCTTGGCGCGGCCGGAGAGCTCATGACGCTCGGTGCCGATGCGGTCGACGACCGCCTCGATGCCGGAATTCAGCAGCTCGACGATGACGATCAGCAGCAGGCTGCCGATCAGCAGCGCGCGTTCGAGCGAGGTATCGCCGAGCCACAGCGCGAGCGGCGTGAGGCACAGCGCGAGCAGGCTTTCCTGCCGGAAGGCCTCCTCGTTGTGCCAGGCGGCCTTCAGCCCCGCCCACGAATACCCGGTGGCATTGACGATGCGGCGCAGGCCGCGATGGGGCTGATTGGCCAATCGGCGTGACCGCGCGCGTCAGGCGAGCGCCGCGAGCGCGGCGGCGTAGTCGGGCTCGTCGGCGATCTCGGGCACGAGCTGCGCGTACAGGACCGTATCGTTCTCATCGAGCACGACCACGGCGCGTGCGGTGATGCCGGCCAGCGGGCCGTCCTCGATCAGCACGCCGTAGTCCTTGGCGAAGTTGCGCGAACGCATCATCGACAGCGGGATGACGTTGTCGAGCGCCTCGCCGGTGCAGAAGCGCCCCTGCGCGAACGGCAGGTCGGCCGAGACGATCAGGATCACGGTGTCCGGATGCGCCTTGGCGTGGTCGTTGAACTTCTTGGTCGACAGCTGGCAGGTCGGCGTGTCGAGGCTCGGCACGATGTTCAGCAGCTTCTTCTTGCCGGCGTAGTTTTCGAGATGCACGTCGGCGAGGCCGGGAGCGACCAGGTGGAAGTCCGGTGCGCGCGTGCCGGCGGCCGGCAGCTCGCCGTTGGTGTGGATCGGGTTGCCCCGCAGCGTGATCGTGGCCATGAGCGGCGTCTCCTGATGGTGGGTGAGGTGATGTGCCGCCCGGCGGGCGGGCGGCGACTCCGGCTCTGCGGCCGGTACGGGCAGCGGCTTATTCGGCGCTCTGGAGGTACTGCTCGTAGGCATCGGCGCTCAGCAGCCCCTCGGGGGCCGCCGTCGCCTTGAGACGGAACAGCCAGCCCTCGCCGTACGGGTCCTCGTTGACCAGCTCGGGGCTGTCGTTCAGGGCCTCGTTGATGGCGGTGATCTCGCAGCCGACGGGCACGTACACCTCGGCGACGGCCTTCACGGATTCGAGCGTGCCGACCGGTTCCTCGGCCTCGAACTTCGCTCCGATCACCGGCTGTTCACAGAACACGATGTCGCCGAGCTGCTTCTGTGCATATTCGGTAACGCCGAGCGTATAGCTGCCGTCGTCTTCGGCGCGCAGCCATTCATGTTCCTTCGTGTACAGCAGTTCGCTGGGGTTCATGGCGGACACTCTCCTGTGCGCGGGGGCGCGGCGGGGATGACGGGAAGGGTCGGAAGGCGGGCGGGGTTCGGCCAAAGCCGGCAGGCCGAGACTATATGCAGACGCAGCAGGGGCTGCCAGCGTGCGCCGGACTGAAAAACGGGCGCGCGGATGACGAATGAATGACGGGGCGGAGGCCTGGCGGATGACAAAAAAGAAGGGCGTGCGTCCGCCGACGCACGCCCTCAATGAGGTAGAGAGAGATGAGCGCGCCGCGCGGTGCCTGCCACCGTGTCGCGAACTCAGGACAAATGATAATGATTCTCGATTGATCCGGCAAGCATGGATCAACGCCGGATCACGCCGGCAGCGCTTCGTGCGTGCATGGCAGCCATCGCTGCGCCCGGCTGGTCAGGCTGCCGGCGGATTTCCATAGTGCGGCACCCGAATCCGTCTGATCTGTCCGGTGCAGCCCGTGGCGCGCACCGCTGCCCGCCGTCTGCCCGCGAGGACCCGCCCGTGACCGCTTCCACCCGCTCCGCCCCCGGCTACTGGAGCATCGCGCTCGCCGCCGCCGCGATCCTCGCGATCACGATGGGCGCGCGCCAGACGCTCGGCCTGTTCGTCGCGCCGCTCGATGCCTCGACCGGGCTCGGGGTCGCGTCGATCAGCTTCGCGCTGGCGATCGGCCAGTTCGTCTGGGGCGCCTCGCAGCCGGTGTTCGGGGCGCTGGCCGATCACTACGGGCCGGGCCGGGCGCTGGTGGCCGGCGGCGTGCTGCTCGCGCTCGGCATGGCGCTGACGCCGTTCATGCAGAGCGAGCCGGGCCTGATCCTGACGCTCGGCGTGCTGGCCGCGGCCGGAGCCGGGGCCGGCAGCTTCTCGATCCTGATCGGTGCGGCCGCCGGCCTGCTGCCGCCGGCACGAAGGGCGTTCGCGTCCGGCTTCATCAATGCCGGCGGCTCGTTCGGACAGTTCGTGTTCGCGCCCTTCCTGCAGGTGCTGATCGCCGGTTTCGGCTGGATGCAGGCGATGCTGACGATGGCGGTGCTGACGCTGGCGACGATCCCGCTCGCGTGGCCGCTGCGGCGCACGCCCGAGCAGGCGGCCGCGCACGCCTCGACCGAGGGCATCGGCCTCGGCCGGCAGCTGCGCATCGCCTTCGCCGATCGCAGCTACTGGTGCCTGCATGCCGGATTCTTCACCTGCGGCTTCCACATCGCCTTCCTGGTCACGCACCTGCCCGGCGAGGTCGGGCTGTGCGGGCTGCCGGCGAGCGTGTCGGCGGCGGCGCTGGCGATCATCGGGCTCGCCAACATCGCCGGCAGCCTCGCCGCCGGCTCGCTGTCGCAGCGCTACCGCATGAAGCACCTGCTGGCGCTGATGTACGCCTCGCGCGCCGTGATCGTCGCGCTGTACCTGCTGGCGCCGAAGACGCCGCTGACCTTCTACGTGTTCGCCGCCGCGCTCGGCTTCACCTGGCTCGCGACCGTGCCGCCGACCGCCGGTCTGGTCGGCAAGCTGTTCGGCGTGCGCTATCTGGCGACGCTGTTCGGCATGACGCTGCTGTCGCACCAGATCGGCGGCTTCTTCGGCGCCTGGCTCGGCGGCCTCAGCCGCGTCGGTTTCGGCGACTACCAGTGGATGTGGTACGCCGACATCGTGCTCGCGCTGCTCGCCGCACTCGCGAACCTGCCGATCCGCGAGAACCGCCCGCTGCCGGCGGCGGCACCGGCCTAATCGAGCCGGCGCAGCAGGTCGAGGTCGCCGGCGAGTTCCGCCATCGCCGCGCGCTGCGCCCCGGCGCGCTCGCCGAGCCCGGCCAGCGCGCGCTCGATCAGGCCGGCGTTGGCGACGATGGTCTCGACCTGGCCGACCGTGCCCTGCTGGTGCGCATGCAGCGCGCCGAAGCGGTTGCGCGCCGAGTCGATGTGGGTGCCGAGTTCGCCGAGCGCGGCCGTCATGCTGCGGATGACTTCCTCGGTGCGCCCGAGCGAGGCGCGCGTGTCGTTGGCGAGCTTCTTGACCTCGGTCGCGACCACCGCGAAGCCGCGCCCGGCCTCGCCGGCGCGCACGGCCTCGATCGTCGCGTTGAGCGCCAGCAGGTTGGTCTGGCTGGCAACGCGGTCGATGGTCTTCAGCACGTCGCGGAAACCCTGCGTGTGCCGCTCGAAGCTCGCGAAGCCCTCGGCCAGCGCCTGCACGTCGGCGTTGTCGCCGGCGGTCGCCAGCTCGGTCAGCAGCGCGCCGCGGATGGCTTCGACGGTCGAGCGGATGCCGGCGGTCTGCGCCAGCGCCTCGGCGACCTCGCCGGCGAGCGCGGTGTTGGCCTCGAACTGGCCGAGCAGATGGGCGAGCACGCGCGCGCGCAGGCCGTTCAGGGACTCGGCGCGGCGCAGCCGGCAGGCCGTGAAGTACTCGCGGAAACGCGCGTAATGCACCGGGAAGCGATCGACGAGATCGTCCGTGAACGGTGACGGCCCCGGTGCGAAGAAGGCCACCGCGCTCAGCGTCTGGTTGACGTTGATGCCGAACAGCTCGCCGAAGGTCGAGAACCCGGCCGCCGGCACCGGCCACAGACCGGCGAGATCGGCGAGGCGCGGCTCGTTGTTGAGCCGGCGCAGCACGCAGTCGTTCATCAGCACGGCCAGCGGCTTCGGCTTGCCGCGCAGGAAGTCCTGCACGTCGCGCTTCGTCTGCGCGACGAAATCGGTCGCCGCCAGCAGCTTCAGTTCGTCGCCGGGATTCACGTCGCAGAAGAACGACAGCGCCCCGGTGCCGGTGTCGATCGCCGCAACCGAGCGCACGAACAGCTCGCCGTCGAGCTCGATGCCGAAGGTGTGGCCGTTGAGCCTGTCGCCGAGCCGCTCCACCGGCACGCCGAAGGACTGCGCCAGCGCCTGCGCGAACGGCACGACCGTGCCGCGCTGCGGATCGAATACCGCGGCTACCCGGCGCAGGTCCGGATCGGCGTCGATGACCACCCAGCTGCGACCGGTGTCGCGGAAGTTCTGGCTCTTCAGCGCCGCGTAGCGCATGCCCGGCGCCATCTTCACGAAGGCGAGCAGCGCGTGGTTTTCGAGCACGCGCCGGCCGTCGTACAGCCAGGTGTGCTGGAAATCGAGCTTGCCGCCGGCCGAGCCGCCGACGAACAGGCACGGGAAGCGCCCGCTGCGGTAGACGGCCTCCATCAGGTAGTTCTCGCAGGCCGAGAGGCCGTCGACGAAGGCGAGCGCCAGCGTGTCGCGCGCATCGATCGCGAACGGCACCTGCACGCGCGCGAGTTCGCCGGCGATGCGCTGCACGCGCGCCTCGCGATCGAGCGTCGGTGCGCCGCGGCGGATGTCATCGTTCGGCAGCGCCACCGCCTGCACGCTGACCTGCGCGAACAGCGCCGGTGCGAACACCTGCACGATGACGCCGGCGCCGTGCGCAGCCGCCGGCCGGTACAGACCGCCACCGCCACCGGCCGAGCACAGCTCGCCGGCGGTGCTGACCGCGAGCAGCGGCACCGCGCCGGCGGCCGAGGCGAGCCGCGAGCAGACGCCGGCGAAGTCGAGGTGCGCCGACACGAAGGCGATCGCCAGCGCCGCCGGCTGGCCGTCGAAGCGGAAATCGGCGGCACTGAAGCTGCTGCCCCGGCCATCGCCGGCGAGCACGCGCACCGGCACGGACCCGGATGCCCCGGACATCGCGGGCGGCTCGGGCAGCGGAAGGCTTTCGGACGGGAAACGGACTTCGGCAGGCATGGCGGCCTCGGCGGGCTTGCAGACGGAAGACGCGGATGCCGCCCTCCCGCCTGCTGCAGGCCCGGCACGCATCCCCGTGCTATCCGTCAATATCCGTCACCGGCGCCGCGGCTTTAGCCCCGCTTTCATGCGGCTTCACAAAACCATCGCGCCGGCTCAGCCGCCGATGCCCTGACTGCGCAGGTAGTCCTCGTAGCTGCCGGTGAAGTCGACGAGGCCGCGCGGCGTGAACTCCAGGATGCGCGTCGCCAGCGAGGACACGAACTCGCGGTCGTGGCTGACGAAGATCAGCGTGCCGGGGTAGTTCTCGAGCGCGAGGTTCAGCGCCTCGATCGATTCCATGTCGAGGTGGTTGGTCGGCTCGTCGAGCACCATGACGTTCGGCCGCGTCAGCGTCAGCTTGCCGAACAGCATGCGGCCCTGCTCGCCGCCCGAGAGCACCCTGACCGATTTGCCGATCTCGTCGTTGCCGAACAGCATGCGCCCGAGCGCGGCGCGCACGAGCTGGTCATCGCCCTTGGTCCAGCACGCCATCCATTCGAACAGCGTCGCCTCGTCGGCGAAGTCCGAGGCGTGGTCCTGCGCGTAATAGCCGATGTCGGCGCCCTCGGCCCACTTGACCGACCCGGCGTCGGGTTCGAGTTCCTGCATCAGGCAGCGCAGCAGCGTGGTCTTGCCGGCGCCGTTCGGGCCGATGATCGCGACGCGCTCGCCGGCGTCGATGCGCAGCGACAGCTTTTTGAACAGCGGCGGATTGCCGTCGTAGCCCTTGCTGACGGATTCGAGCGTCACCGCCTGGCGGTGCAGCTTCTTGTACTGCTCGAAGCGGATGTAGGGGCTGACGCGGCTCGACGGCTTGACCTCCTCAAGCTTGATCTTCTCGATCTGGCGCGCGCGCGAGGTCGCCTGCCGCGCCTTCGAGGCGTTGGCCGAGAAGCGGCTGACGAAGGTCTGCAGCTCGGCGATCTGCGCCTTCTTCTTGGCGTTGTCGGACAGCAGCCGCTCGCGCGCCTGCGTCGAGGCGGTCATGTAGTCGTCGTAGTTGCCGGGGTAGACGCGCAGCTCGCCGTAGTCGAGATCGGCCATGTGCGTGCAGACGCTGTTCAGGAAGTGGCGGTCGTGGGAAATGATGATCATCGTGCTGTTGCGCGCGTTGATCACGTCTTCCAGCCAGCGGATGGTGTTGATGTCGAGGTGGTTGGTCGGCTCGTCGAGCAGCAGCACGTCGGGGTCCGAGAACAGCGCCTGCGCGAGCAGCACGCGCAGCTTCCAGCCCGGCGCGACCGCGCTCATCGGCCCCCAGTGCAGGGCCTCCTCGATGCCGAGGCCGAGCAGCAGCTCGCCGGCGCGCGCCTCGGCGGTGTAGCCGTCGAGTTCGGCGAAGCGCACTTCGAGGTCGGCGACGCGCATGCCGTCGTCCTCGCTCATCTCGGGCAGCGCGTAGATCGCGTCGCGCTCGGTCTTCACCGCCGCCAGCTCCTCGTGGCCGAGGATCACGGTGTCGATGACGCTCAGGTTCTCGTAGGCGAACTGGTCCTGGCGCAGCTTGCCGAGGCGCGTGTTCGGCTCGCGCATGACGATGCCGTTGGTCGACTCCAGATCGCCGCCGAGGATCTTCATCAGCGTCGACTTGCCGCAGCCGTTGGCGCCGATCAGGCCGTAGCGGTTGCCGGCTCCGAACTTGACGGTGACGTTCTCGAACAGGGGCTTCGGCCCGAACTGCATCGTGAGGTTGGCGGTGGAAAGCATCGTGTCGGTCACTCGCGGCGCGGCGGGCGCGCATGGATCAGGGGAAAGCCATAAATGAAAAATCGCCGGCCCGCACGCGCGGGCCGGCGATGGCAGGCGGGAACGGTGCTTCAGCCCGACTGCTGCACGCAGTCCACGTAGTAATGCAGCACGCCGTCGACATCCTCGGTCACGAGGCCGTGGATGTCGGTCTCGAAGCCCGGGAAGCGGGCATTGAAATCCCGCGCGAACTGCAGGTAGCGCATGATCGTGCGGTTGAAGCGTTCGCCCGGAATCAGCAGCGGGATGCCGGGCGGGTACGGCGTCAGCAGGATGCTGGTGATGCGGCCTTCGAGCTCGTCGATCGGCACGCGGTCGATCTCCTCGTGCACCTGCGCGGCGAAGGCATCGGTCGGCTTCATCGCCGGCTCGATGTTCGAGACGTACATCTCGGTGGTCAGGCGCGCGATGTCGTTGTCGCGGTAGACGCCGTGAATCTGCCGGCAGAGATCCCGCAGGCCGATGCGCTCGTACTGCGGGAAGCGCGCGACGAACTCCGGCAGCACGCGCCAGAGCGGCTGGTTGCGGTCGTAGTCGTCCTTGAACTGCTGCAGCTCCGTGACCAGCGTGTTCCAGCGGCCCTTGGTGATGCCGATCGTGAACATGATGAAGAACGAG
>NZ_DAOLKE010000128.1:0-9449 GCF_035331805.1 Plasticicumulans sp.
GGGGCCGGGGCCGGGGCGGCCGCGCCGCCGGCGGCTTCGAGCAGCACGACGACCGTGCCCTCGGAGGCCTTGTCGCCGACCTTGATCTTCACTTCCCTGACGACGCCGGCGTGGCTGGACGGAACGTCCATGCTCGCCTTGTCGGATTCGAGCACGATCAGGGTCTGGTCGACCTTGACCGTGTCGCCGGGCTGGACGGAGACCTCGATGACGTCCACGTCCTTGAAATCGCCGATGTCCGGCACTTTCACTTCGATGAGATTGCTCATGCTCGTTGCCTCGCGGCCCGGACCGTCCGCGGCGCGCGGCGGGCGGTGCTCAACCGCCCTGCCCGCGCCGTCAGCGTCCGTGACCGCCGAATGGGACTCACGCGTGAAGGATCCGTACGGAATCCTGTCGATCCGGCGCGCACCGGTGCTGCCGGTGCGCGCGGCCGTGGACCTGCCTCAGATCAGGCGCGGGTTCGGCTTGGACGGATCGATGCCGTACTTCGCGATCGCCTCGGCGACCTTGCTGCGCTCGATCGTGCCCTCGTCGGCCAGCGCCTTCAGCGCGGCGACCGTGACCCAGCGGCGGTCGACCTCGAAGAAGTTGCGCAGCTTCTCGCGGGTGTCGGAGCGGCCGAAGCCGTCGGTGCCGAGCGTCACGTAGCGGCGCGGCACGAAGGCGCGGATCTGCTCCGAGAACAGGCGCATGTAGTCGGTCGCGGCGATGACCGGGCCTTCGGTGCCTTCCAGGCACTGCTCGACGTGCGACTTCTGCGGCGCCTCGGTCGGGTGCAGCAGGTTCCAGCGCACGGTGTCGTTGCCGTTGCGCGACAGCTCGGTGAAGCTCGGGCAGCCCCAGATGTCGGACTCGACACCCCACTCGTCGCGCAGCAGCTCGGCCGCGGCGATGACCTCGCGGAAGATCGTGCCCGAGCCGAGCAGCTGCACGCGCGGCCCCTTGGACTCGCCGCCCTTCCGGAAGGCGTACATGCCCTTGATGATGTCGGCCTCGGCCCCGGCCGGCATCTCCGGGTGCTCGTAGTTCTCGTTCATCACCGTCAGGTAGTAGTAGATGTCCTCGTGGTCCTGGTACATGCGCTTGAGGCCGGACTGCACGATGACCGCCAGCTCGTAGGCGAAGGTCGGGTCGTAGCTGATGCAGTTCGGGACCGCCGCCGACCACAGGTGGCTGTGGCCGTCCTCGTGCTGCAGGCCCTCGCCGTTGAGCGTCGTGCGACCGGCGGTGCCGCCGACCAGGAAGCCGCGGGCGCGCATGTCACCGGCGAGCCAGGCGAGGTCGCCGACGCGCTGGAAGCCGAACATCGAATAGAAGATGTAGACCGGGATGGTCGGCACGCCGTGCACGGCGTAGGAGGTCGCCGCCGAGATCCAGTCGGCCATCGCGCCGGCTTCGTTGATGCCTTCCTGCAGGATCTGGCCGTCCTTGGACTCCTTGTAGAACATCAGCTGGTCGGCATCCTGCGGCGTGTACTGCTGGCCGACCTGCGACCAGATGCCGATCTGGCGGAACATGCCTTCCATGCCGAAGGTGCGCGACTCGTCCGGGACGATCGGCACGACGTACTTGCCGACGTTGCGGTCCTTGACCAGCGTGTTGAGGATGCGCACGAAGGCCATCGTCGTGCTGATCTCGCGGCCCTCGCCGGTCGCCTTGAGCAGCGCATCGAAGGCTGCGAGGCCGGGCACCGGCAGCTGCAGCGCGCTCGGGTGACGGCCCGGGCGGTAGCCGCCGAGTTCCATGCGCCGCGCGCGCATGTAGTCGAGCTCCTTCGAGCCTTCGGCGAAGGTCAGGTACGGATACTCGGGGATCTGCTCGTCGCTGACCGGAATCTTGAAGCGGTCGCGGAAGCCCTTGAGATCATCGAACTTCATCTTCTTGGCCTGGTGGGCGATGTTCGCCGCCTCACCGGCCTCACCCATGCCGTAACCCTTGATGGTCTTGGCCAGGATCACGGTCGGCTGACCCTTGTGATCGACGGCGGCCTTGAAGCCGGCGTAGACCTTGTGCGGATCGTGACCGCCGCGGTTGAGCTGCCAGATGTCGTCGTCGGACCAGTCGGCAACCAGCGCCTTCAGCTCCGGCGTGTTGAAGAAGCTCTCGCGGACGTAGGCACCGTCCTTGGCCTTCATCGTCTGGTACTCGCCGTCGACGATTTCCATCATCCGCTTCATCAGGATGCCGGACTTGTCGCGGGCGAGCAGCGCGTCCCACTTGCTGCCCCAGACGATCTTGATGACGTTCCAGCCGGAGCCGCGGAACTCGGCTTCGAGCTCCTGGATGATCTTGCCGTTGCCGCGCACCGGACCGTCGAGACGCTGCAGGTTGCAGTTGATCACGAAGATCAGGTTGTCGAGCTTCTCGCGCCCGGCCATGCCGATCGCACCGAGCGACTCGGGCTCGTCGGTCTCGCCGTCGCCGAGGAAGGCCCAGACCTTGCGGTTGTTGTGCACGCCGTGGCCGCGGTCCTCGAGGTAGCGCATGAAGCGCGCCTGGTAGATCGCGAGCAGCGGGCCGAGGCCCATCGACACGGTCGGGAACTGCCAGAAGTCCGGCATCAGCCACGGATGCGGGTAAGAGCTCAAGCCCTTGCCGTCGGTCTCCTGGCGGTAGTTGTCCATCTGCTCGGCGCTCAGGCGCCCAAGCAGGAAGGCGCGCGAGTAGATGCCGGGGGACGAGTGACCCTGGATGAACAGCAGGTCACCGTTGTGGCCGTCGCTCGGCGCACGCCAGAAGTGGTTGTAGCCGACCTCGTAGAGGGTCGCGGCCGACGCGAAGCTGGCGATGTGGCCGCCGACGTTGGTCTCGCGGTTGGCGCGCAGCACCATCATCGCCGCGTTCCAGCGCACGAACGAACGGATGCGGTGCTCGATGTCCTGATCGCCCGGGATCGGCGCCTGCTTCTCGACCGGGACGGTGTTGACGTACGGGGTGTTGGCGCTGAACGGGGCCAGATCACCGGCCAGCCGCGTGCGCTCGATCAGCTCCTCGATCAGCCAGTGCGCCCGCTCGGCGCCCACATGGGCGATGACACCGTCGAGGGCAGCCAGCCATTCGCGGGTCTCCTGCGGATCGACATCTTTGTATTGTTCGGCAGTCATGACGAAACCTCATGGCATCGAGGTGAATGTTGCGACGGCCGTCCTCCTCCTCCCGGGAACCAGACCTCGGGCCTGGACGGCATCCTTTGTGTGTCTGCAGATGCTGCTGCGTCGCCTACCGTTGTCGGTCTGCAGCGACGCTGGCTGCGCGTGGATCACTCGCGCCCGCCGATGCGCATCCTAAAAGACCATCTATGTATTTTTCCACGATGTGAAGTGCCGCCATTTCGCAGAGTTTTCACGATGTGAAATGGCGAAAACCGGGTTCCGACCGCCCGGTAACCATAGATCGTGAATTTTCGTGTGCCGAAAATCTGCGCCTGCTCCAGCGCAGGGAAACGGCTCCCCGGGGTACCGCACGCTGCGGGCCCCCCCATCGCCTGTTCAGGACTTCGCCATGACGCTACGCCGCCTGCGCATCGGCACCCGCCTCGCCCTCGGATTCGGTGCGATCCTCGTGATCGTCGCCGCGACGCTGACCGCTGCGATGCTGCACGACCTCGCCGGCATCCAGACGGCGAGCCGCGCCGAGCGGCTGAACGGCTCAATCGGTCTGGTCATCGCCTCGATGCAGCGCGAGCAGCGCGCCGCCGAGGCGCTGGCGACGCTGGTGGCGAGCCAGCCCTCGGTGGTCGAGGCCTTCGCGGCCGGGGATCGCGAGCGCCTGCTCGCCGAGTTCGGCGGCGCGTTCGCGGCGCTCAAAACCGGGCAGAACCTCGAACAGTTCCAGTTCCACGGGCCCGGCGCGATCTCCTTCCTGCGCGTGCACCAGCCGCAGCAGCACGGCGACGATCTCTCCGCCACGCGCAGGACCATCGTCGACGCCCAGCAGAGCGGCAAGGCGGTCGCCGGGCTCGAAGCCGACGCCGGCGGCTTCGGCCTGCGCGCGGTCGTGCCGATCCGCCGCGGCGAGCAGCTGCTCGGCACGGTCGAGTTCGGCGTGGCGATGGGTCAGGGCTTCTTCGACGAGCTGATGCGCTGGTATCTGCTGCGCGCGCGGCTGGTGACGCTCGATGACGCCGGCCAGCTCCGGCGCCTGGCCGACACCGCCGGCAACTGGCCCGACCTCGGCGAGGCCGAACTGCGCGCCGCCGCCAAGGGCACGCCGGCGATGGGCGACATCATCACCGGCGACGCGCATCTGGCGGTGCTGATCATGCCGATCGCCGATTACGCCGGCCGCACGGCCGGTGCGCTGGAAGTGTTCCAGGACCAGACCCTGTTCGAGCAGACCGCCCGGCAGATCCGCCAGACCGCACTCGCGCTCGGTGCCGGCCTGCTGCTGCTCGGCTGCCTGCTCGCCTGGTGGCTGGCGCGCGGCATCGCCCGGCCGCTCGGCGCGATGGCCGAAGCCGCGCAGGCGATCGCCGCCGGCGACACCAGCTGCGAGGTCCGCTATGTCGGCCGCGACGAGGTCGGCAGGCTCGCCGATGCCTTCCGCGCCATGCTCGCCTACCTGCGCGAGCTGACGCAGGCGGTCGATGCGCTCGATCGCGGCGACACCGCGCGCCGCCACACGGCGCGCAGCGAGGCCGACCGGCTCGGCACCAGCGTCGCGCGCACGCAGGCGACGGTTGCCGAGCTGCTGGCCGAAACACAGTCCCTGGTGCACGCGGCCGAGGTCGGCGAGCTGGCGCGGCGCGGGCGCACCGAGCGTTTCAGCGGCGACTACGGCGCGCTGGTCGCGAGCGTCAACCACCTGCTCGACACCCGCGCGGCCGCCCGCGAACGCGAGACCGCCGCCGAGGCCGAACGCCTCGCCGCCGCCCGGGCCGCCACCGAGCAGCTGGCCACGCAGGTCGAGACGCTGCTCGCCCGCGTCGATGCCGCCGCGCGTGGCGACCTGACCGTGCAGGTCGACGGCAGCGATGAAGACGCCATCGGCCGGGTCGGTGCCGGACTCTCGCGCCTGCTCGGCGACCTGCGCGGCCATCTCGGCGCCATCGGCAGCGCCGCGCAGGCGCTCGGCACGCGCGCGGCCGACCTCGATGCGCTGGCCCGCCGGCTGCGCGGCGATGCCGACGGCCACCGCACCCGCACCGCCGATGCCGCCGCCGATGCCGAGGACGTCGGCCGCCGGCTCGATGCCGTCGCCGCTGCCACCGAGCAGATGAGCGCGACCGCGCGCGAGATCGCACACAACACCGAGCAGGCCAGCGGCATCGGCAGCGAGGCCGAACGCGCGGCGGCCGATGCCGAAACCCTGATGCAGCGCCTCGCCGAATCCGGCAACCAGATCGGCGACGTGCTGCGCCTGATCACGTCGATCGCCGAGCAGACCAATCTGCTGGCGCTGAACGCCACCATCGAGGCCGCACGCGCCGGCGAGGCCGGCAAGGGTTTCGCCGTGGTCGCCGGCGAGGTCAAGGAACTGGCGAGAGCCACCGCCGAGGCCACCGGCCGCATCCACGAGCGCATCGACAACATCCAGCGCGACACCGCGCAGGCCCAGACCGCCATCGCCCGCACCCGCGACATCATCGGTCGCGTCAACGCCTTCGAGCAGTCGATCGCGCAGGCCGCCGAACAGCAGTCGCTCGCCGCCGCCGAGATGGCCGGCCACGTCGCCGAGGCCGCGCAGCGCGGCCAGCACATCGCCCAGGTCGTGCGCGAACTCGCCGCCGGCGCCGACGGCACGGTGCACGCCAGCGTCGAGGTCCTCGACTCCGCCCGCGCACTGAGCGAAACCGCCGGCACGCTGACCGAGCGGGTCGGACAGTTCAGGACCTGAGCGGGCGCTGCAAGAGGTGGGCGGATGGCGGAAGCGCATCGCCCCCCCTGCCCGGCCATTCCGGCTGCCAGCCCCTGATGCGCGCCTGCATCGGGCAGGGCCTGCGCGCCGATCTGGAGCGGCTCGATGCCGAACCGGTCAGCCGGCTGCTGGCAGCGCTGCGGGCCGAGGGCGTTCCCGAGGAAACGCTGGCGAAAGCGGTCGAGGCCCTGACGACCGCCTGAACCGCCGGCCGCCTCAGCGCTGCGCGAAATACCGGCGCAGGTATTCCTCGAAGCCGATGTCGTCGGCGGCCTCCATCGCCGCCTGCTCGGCGTGCGAGCGCTCGGCGAGCACGCGGAACTCGGCCTCGCGCGCCGGCCGCAGCGGCCGGCGGCGCAGCGTCGCGGCGTGTTCGGTGGCCAGGCGCCAGCCGAAGTCGAAGAAACCCTCCTCGCGCTCGCCCATCTCCGCGAGTACGCGCGCCGACGGCGTGCGCGCCGGGTCTTCGAGCTTGCCGCGCTGCTCGTTCAGCGCCGCCGTGTACGGCGATTCCGGATCGGCGCCGTCGAGCACCGCACACACCGGTTCCAGCGCCGCAAGGATGCCGAGCCCCCAGTCGCGCAGGCCGATGCTGGCGCCGCGGCGCGCCAGCAGCAGACCGGGATCACGCCCGGCGCGTGCCACGCGTTCGAGGTTGGCGTTCACATCGAGCTGCTCCTGCAGCTCGATGCGCGGACTGTCGGCCAGCGTGCAGAAGATCAGCAGCGCCTCGACGAAGCGCAGCGTCACCGCATCGACGCCGGTCGGCTGGTACGGATCGACATCGAGCGAGCGCAGCTCGACGTAGCGCACGCCGCGGCGCGCCAGCGCCGCCGTGACCTTCTCGTTGCCGAGCGGCGGCTGCTTGGGCCGCACGGTGCTGTAGTACTCGTTCTCGATCTGCAGGATGTTGCCACTCAGTTGCCGCCAGTCGCCGGCCCGGCAGACCCCGATCGCTTCGTACTCGGGACAGGGCGTGTTGACGGCGCGCGCGAGGCTCGCGACGTAGGCATCGAGGCCGTCGTAGCGCACGTGCACGCCGCACTTCTTCTCCTTGCGGTTCTGGTAGCCGATGCCGCTCATGCGCAGCGAGGTCGCGTACGGCAGGTACAGCGTGCCGTCGTCCCATTCGTCGAGATCCTCGCCGCGCGCGCCGATGAACGAGCGGCACACGGCCGGCGAAGCGCCGAACAGGTAGGGCACCAGCCAGCCGACACGCTGCACGTTGCGCGTCAGCCGGAAGTAGCCGTCCGACACATAGGCCGGCTGCGCGGCGATGCTGCCGTCGATCTCGCGCAGCGCCGCCCAGAAGGCCTCCGGCAGCGAGAAGTTGAAATGCACGCCGGCGATCACCTGCATCAGCTTGCCGTAGCGGTGGCCGAGCCCGCGGCGGTAGACGTGCTTCATGTAGCCGGCATTGGAGCTGCCGTACTCGGCGATCGGGATGCCGTCCTCGCCATCGACGACGCAGGGCATGCTGCCCGGCCAGATCTTCTCGTCGCCGAGGCGCGGCAGCACGAAGCGATGCACCTCGTCGAGAAAGCGCGTGCAGTCCTGCGTATCGGCGACCGGCGGCGTGATGAACTCCAGCAGCGCCTCGGAATAGTCGGTCGTGATCCACGGATGCGTCAGCGCCGCGCCGAGCGCGCGCGGGTGCCGGGTCTGCGCGATGCGGCCATCCGGCGCAACGCGCAGCGCCTCGCGTTCGAGCCCCTTCAGGCAGCCGCGCACGGCCACCGGACCGGCGGCATCGAGGAGGCGGGTCAGACGGGCTTGGGCGGATCGGTACACGGAGGGATCACTCGCTGGGGGCACGGAACGCGGCGGTCCGGGCCGGTCATCCGCGTCAGGACGCGCATGATAGCGCGCACATCCGCAGCACCCCGCCGCCGGCGTGCATCGCCGCTCTGCAGCCAGCACGCCGCCGACACGCAGCTTGACCGTGAGGACGCGGTTTGGTTGACCTGCGTGCTTGCCGTGCAGGGAGCCCGATCATTACAATCCGCGCCCGCTTGCGACTGTTTCTGCAGGATTTTTCGACATGCGGAACGATCGAGCGAGCAGCAACCCATGCCCAACGGAAAGCGAACAATGAGCCAAGCACAGCACGATCTGATTCTGCAGGACTGGAAGAACCGTCAGGAAATCGCCGAAGAGATGCTGCCGCTGCTCGGCCGGCTCTATCGCGACCGCGGCCTGGTCCTGCTGGTCTACGGTCGTCCGATCGTCAACAGCTCCACGATCGAAATCCTCAAGGCCCACCGCTACGTCCGCTACCACGAAGGCGCCGAGCTCGATGTCGCCGACACGCTGGCCGTGCTGAAGGCCATCGCCGGCATGGACGTGGCCCCGGCCCGCCTCGACATCGGCAAGCTCGCCGTCGGCTTCCGCAAGGCCGGCACCGCTGTCTCGCTCGCGGACTACCTCGGCGAACAGCTCGCCGACATCGTCGGCGATCACGCGCAGAAGTCGCTGGAACCGAAGGATGTCGTGCTGTTCGGCTTCGGCCGCATCGGCCGCCTGCTGGCCCGCCTGCTGATCGAGCGCACCGGCGCCGGCAACAAGCTGCGCCTGCGCGCGATCGTCGTGCGCAAGGGCAAGGGCGCCGACCTGCAGAAGCGCGCCAGCCTGCTGCGTCGCGACTCCGTGCACGGCCCGTTCAACGGCTCGATCACGGTCGATGAAGAAAACAACGCCATCATCGCCAACGGCAACTTCATCAAGGTCATCTATGCCGACAAGCCCGGTGCCGTCGACCTGACCGAATACGAGATCAACGATGCGCTGATCGTCGACAACACCGGCAAGTGGGCCGACCTCGAAGGCCTGACCCAGCACCTGAGCGGCAAGGGCGCGAAGAAGGTCCTGCTGACCGCTCCGTCCAAGGGCGACGGCATCAAGAACATCGTCTACGGCGTCAACCACGGCACGATCGAGGACAGCGACCTGGTCGTCTCGGCCGCCTCGTGCACGACCAACGCCATCACCCCGGTGCTGAAGGCGCTGAACGACAAGTACGGCATCGAGAACGGCCACGTCGAGACCGTGCACTCGTACACCAACGACCAGAACCTGATCGACAACTACCACAAGTCCGATCGCCGCGGCCGCGCCGCGCCGCTGAACATGGTCATCACCTCGACCGGTGCCGCCAAGGCCGTCGCCAAGGCGCTGCCGGAACTCAAGGGCAAGCTGACCGGCAACGCCATCCGCGTGCCGACGCCGAACGTGTCGATGGCGATCCTGTCGCTGAACCTGCAGTCCGAAGTCACCAAGGACGGCATCAACGAGTTCCTGCGCGAGACGGCGCTGCACAGCAAGCTGTCCGACCAGATCGACTACACCGCCTCGACCGAGCTGGTCTCGACCGACATCGTCGGCTCGCGCCACGCCGGCGTCGTCGACTCGCAGGCGACCATCGCCGCCGACAAGCGCGTCGTGCTCTACGTCTGGTACGACAACGAGTTCGGCTACAGCTGCCAGGTCGTGCGCGTGATGCAGGAGATGGTCGGCATCCGCCTGCCGAACCTGCCGCACTGAACTGAACCCCGGTCCGCATCCTGACCAGCCGGCTCCCGACAGGGAGCCGG
>NZ_DAOLKE010000129.1:0-9227 GCF_035331805.1 Plasticicumulans sp.
TGGCGCCCGCGCCGGCGGCTGGTGCCGGCCGGGGCGGTCGGCGATGCCTCGCGCGTCGGCCAGTGCTGCGAGGATCGAATCCGGTGAACGCTCCGACGACGGCCGATGCGGATCTGGTCGTGATCCATACCGACGGTGCCTGCTCCGGCAACCCGGGGCCGGGTGGCTGGGCGGCGATCCTGAACTGGCGCGGACGCAGCCGCGAGCTGAGCGGTGCCAGCGCCGCGACGACCAACAACATCATGGAGCTGACCGCGGCGATCATGGCGCTGGAGGCGCTGAAGCGCCCGAGCCGCGTGCGCCTGCACACCGACAGCCGCTACGTGATGGACGGCATCACGCGCTGGATTCACGGCTGGAAGAAGAACGGCTGGAAGACCAGCGCCCGCGAGCCGGTCAAGAATGCCGGACTCTGGCAGCGGCTCGATGCCGCCTGCGCACCGCACACGATCGAATGGTGCTGGGTGCGCGGCCATGCCGGCGACCCAGGCAACGAACGCGCCGATCAGCTCGCCCGCGCCGCGATCGGCACGCTGCGCAGCCCGCCGCCGGCGGGCTGAACCGTCCGGACCGTCGAAACCCTGCTTCTTCCCCCCACTTCGCGAGTCCTCCGTCGTGCGCCAGATCGTCCTCGACACCGAAACCACCGGGCTCGAACCGGCCCAGGGTCACCGCATCATCGAGATCGGCTGCGTCGAGCTGATCGGCCGCCGGCCGACCGGGCGCAGCTTCCACCGCTACCTGAACCCGGAGCGTGCGCTCGATCCCGGTGCGGTCGAGGTCCATGGCCTGACCGAGGCCTTTCTGGCCGACAAGCCCCGCTTCGCGGAGGTGGCCGATGAACTGCTGGAGTTCATCCGCGGCGCCGAGCTGGTCATCCACAACGCCGCGTTCGACACGGGCTTCCTCGATGCCGAGCTGGCACGCCTGAAGCCTGCGCCCGGGCGCATCGCCGATTTCTGCCCGGTGCTCGACACGCTGAAGCTCGCGCGCGAGCTGCATCCCGGCGCGCGCGCCTCGCTCGATGCGCTGTGCCGGCGCTACGGCATCGACAACTCCCAGCGCGAGCTGCACGGCGCGCTGCTCGACGCGCGCATCCTCGCCGATGTCTATCTGGCGATGACCGGCGGTCAGGTGGCGATGGCGCTCGACGGTGCCGATGCGCCGGCCAGCGCCGCGGCCCGCAGCGCCGAGCCCGAGGCCGTCGTGCGCATCGCGGCCGGGCGGCCGGCGCTGCGCGTGATCCGGGCCACGGCCGCGGACCTCGAAGCCGACGAGCGGCTGCAGGCGCTGTTCGGCCACCGTTTCGAGGGCGGTCCGGCGGCCTGAAGCCGGTTATCAACTTTACACAGCGGCGACACAGCTCGTTCGGACGGGGGCGGGCGGGCCGATGGTAGAGTCTGGCCCCGTTGTCGCGACCGACCGGCTGCCCCGGAACCGGACGCCGAAGCGGACTTGCCCCTGGGGATGACGGATGATTCGCCTGTTCAGACATTACGTGCCGCTGCCGCTGCTGCTGCTGGCCCTCGTGGAAATGCTGGTCTTCTTCGGGAGCATCCCGTTCGGCAAGTTCGTGCGCAGCGGCATCGAGGGCTGGGCCTTCGATCCGATCGGGCTGGAGCTGAAGGCCTCGCTGTTCGCGATCGTCATGGTCTCGGTCATGACGGCCATGGGGCTGTACGAGCGCCACTTCTGGGACGGCAAGGCCGACATGATGCTGCGCGTCGCGGTCGGCTTCCTGCTCGGCCTGTTCACGATCACGCTGATCTATTACTTCCTGCCCGATCTCTACATGGGCCGCGGCGAGTTCGGCATCGCGTTCGCGGCTTCCTTCGTCTGCGTGGTCGTCGCCCGCTATGCGTTCTTCCGGCTGTCGGACCACGAGGCGCTCAAGCGCCGCGTGCTGGTGCTCGGCACCGGCTACAAGGCCCACCAGGTCGAGCAGCTCGCCTCGGGCAGCCACGGCCGCGGTTTCGCGCTGATCGGCTTCGTGCGCATGAACGAGGCCGACGACATCATCGTCGACGCCGCGCGCGTGCTGCCGGCCGGCACGCTGCTGCGCCGCTACACCGAGCACGAGCGCATCGACGAGATCGTCGTGGCCATGGACGACCGCCGCCGCGGCTTCCCGGTCGATGACATCCTCGACTGCAAGATCAACGGCGTCACCGTCAGCGATCTGGCGACCTTCTTCGAGCGCGAGAGCGGCAAGATCCGCCTCGACGCGCTGCATCCGAGTTCGATGATCTTCTCGGACGGCTTCCATCAGGCGGCGCTGAAGTCCTTCAGCAAGCGCTGCTTCGACATCATCGCCAGCCTGCTGCTGCTCGGCCTGACCTGGCCGGTGATGCTGGCCACGGCCATCGCGATCTGGTGGGAATCGAACCGCAACGGCCCGATCTTCTACAAGCAGGCCCGGGTCGGTCGCAACGACCGTGTGTTCGACGTGCTGAAGTTCCGCAGCATGCGCACCGATGCCGAGCAGAACGGCATCGCGCAGTGGGCGCAGAAGAACGACTCGCGCATCACCCGCGTCGGTGCCTTCATCCGCAAGACCCGCATCGACGAGCTGCCGCAGCTGTTCAACGTGCTGCGCGGCGAGATGAGCTTCGTCGGCCCGCGGCCCGAGCGTCCGCAGTTCGTGTCGATGCTGGAGCAGACGATCCCGTACTACTCGATGCGCCACCGCGTGAACCCCGGCATCACCGGCTGGGCGCAGATCTGCTATCCGTACGGGGCCTCCGAGGAGGATGCCCGCGAGAAGCTGCAGTACGACCTCTACTACATCAAGAACTACAGCCTGTTCCTCGATTTCATGGTGCTGCTGCAGACGGCCCACGTGATCCTGTGGGGCAAGGGGGCCCGCTGATCCGGCGGAGGCGGGCACATGCTGATCTTCAGTGACTACGGCCAGCCCGGGCTCGGCGAGCTCGGCTACGGCATTGCGACGCTGATGTACCTGGTGTTTGCCGCGGCGCTGGCCACGCAGTGGCGCGGCCGGCTGCGCGGGGCGGTGCTGGTTGCGGCCGTCGCGATCACCGCCGGCTGGACGCTGTCGGCGGCGCTGGTCGCCGCCGGCGTGCGCGCGGCGCTGCCGTTCTATCTCGCCCTCGAAACCCTGCACGCGGCGGCGTGGCTGTACTTCCTGATCGTGCTGCTGCGGCCGCTGATCCTCGCCCAGCAGCATCGCCATGTGGCGCTCGCGATCGCGCGACCGGCGACCGGCGCGCTGGCCGCCGCGCTGCTGCTGGTCGACCTGCTGCCGGCGGTCGCGGACTGGCTGCCGGAATCGCTGCTGCGCGACCTGCGCATCTTCGGGCATCTGGCGATGGCGGTCGGCGGACTGGTGCTGATCGAGCAGCTGTTCCGCAACACCCGGCCCGAGCAGCGCTGGGGCACCAAGTTCCTGTACCTCGGCGTCGGGGCGCTGTTCGCGTACGACTTCTTCCTGTACGCCGACACGCTGCTGTTCCGGCGCATGGACCCGGCGATGTGGGCGGCGCGCGGCTTCGTCGATGCGATGGCCGTGCCGCTGATCGGCATCGCGGCGATGCGCAACCCCGAGTGGTCGCCGGGCCTGTTCGTGTCGCACCGCATGGCGCTGCACACGGCCTCGGTGCTCGGGGCCGGCATCTACCTGCTGGTCATGGCCGGGGTCGCGTATTACATCCGGCTGTACGGCGGCAACTGGGGCACGGCGCTGCAGCTGGTGTTCCTGACCGGCGCCGTGATCCTGCTGCTGATGATGATGTTCTCGGGGCAGCTGCGTGCCTACGCCAAGGTGTTCCTGAGCAAGCACTTCTTTCACTACAAGTACGACTATCGCGAGGAATGGCTGAAGTTCATCGCCACGCTGTCGCGGCCCGAGCCCGGGCTGCCGCTGCGCGTGCAGTCGGTGCGCGCGATGGCCGAACTCGTCGACAGCGGCGGCGGCGTGCTCTGGAGCGTCAACGAGCACGGCAGCTATTCCTTCGCCGCGGCCTGGAATTCGCCGGAACCGCCGGTGCGCACGCTCGCCGGCGGTGAATCGCTGGTGCGCTTCCTGGCCGCCCGGCACTGGGTCGTCGAACTCGGCGAGTACCTGTCCGAACCGGAGCTGTACGAAGGTCTGGAGCTGCCGGCCTGGCTCTGCGGCCTGTCGCGCGCCTGGCTGATCGTGCCGCTGATGCGCGGCGACACGCTGCAGGGCTGCCTGCTGCTCCTGGCCCCGCCCGGCGAGCGGCGCATCAACTGGGAGGATCGCGACCTGCTCAAGACCGCCGGCCGGCAGGCGGCGGCCTATCTGGCGCTGCTCGACACCACCGAGGCCCTGACCAATGCCCGCGAGTTCGAAGCCTTCAACCGGCTGTCGGCCTTCGTGGTCCACGACCTGAAGAACGTCGCCGCGCAGCTCGGCCTCGTGGTCAAGAACGCCGAGCGCCACCGCCAGAACCCGGCCTTCATCGACGATGCGCTGAAGACCGTCGAGAACGCCACCGGCCGCATGCAGCGCCTGCTCGCGCAGCTCGCGAGCCGCACGCGCGCGACCGGCCAGGCCCGCAGCTTCGATGTCGGCGAGGCGCTCGCCGAGGCCGTGCAGATCTGCAGCGGGCAGGCGCCGCGCCCGCAGCTCGCCGGGAGTGGCGAGGCGCTGGTGATCAGCGCCGATCACGACAAGTTCGTCGCGATCGTCTGCCATCTGCTGCGCAATGCGCAGGAAGCGACCGCGGCCGACGGCCGCATCGAACTGACCGTCGGCTGCGAGGCCGGCACGGCCGTGATCGCGGTCAGCGACAGCGGCTGCGGCATGGACGAAACCTTCGTGCGCGAATCGCTGTTCAAGCCGTTCCGCACGACCAAGGGCAATGCCGGCATGGGTGTCGGCGTCTATGAGGCCCGCGAGTTCGCGCATGCGCTCGGCGGTGAGCTCAACGTCGTCAGCCAGCCCGGTTTCGGCACCACCTTCACCTTGCGCCTGCCGCTGGCAGGCGAGGGCGCGCCCGGGCGCGCCGGACACCGGGAGACCGCCAAGTGCGCGAACTGAATCGTAAACTGCTGATCGTCGAGGACGATCCGGGCCTGCAGAGCCAGTTGCGCTGGTGCTTCGCCGACTACGAGGTGCTGACCGCCGACAGTCGCGATTCGGCGATCGCGCAGCTGCGCCGGCACGAACCGCCGATCGTCACGCTCGATCTCGGCCTGCCGCCGGACCCGGCCAACGCCACCGAGGGGCTGGCGACGCTGCAGGAGATCCTGCAGCTGCTGCCCTCGACCAAGGTCATCGTCGTCACCGGCAACGATGATCGCGACAACGCACTGCAGGCGGTGGCCGCCGGTGCCTACGACTTCTATCAGAAGCCGGTCGACGGCGACGTGCTGAAGCTGATCGTCGATCGTGCCCACGCGCTGTATGCGCTCGAGAACGAGAACCGCGAACTGGCCGCCCGCAGCCAGTCCTCGAAGCTCGAAGGCCTGATCGCCGGCAGCGCCTCGATGCTGAAGGTCTGCCGCACGGTCGAGAAGATCGCCCCGACCGACGCGACCTCGCTGCTGCTCGGCGACAGCGGCACCGGCAAGGAGCTCATCGCCCGCGCGCTGCATGATCTGTCGAACCGCGCCGACAAGCGCTTCGTCGCGATCAACTGCGCGGCGATCCCCGAGACGCTGCTCGAAAGCGAGCTGTTCGGCTACGAGAAGGGCGCGTTCACCGGCGCCGCCAAGCAGACCCGCGGCAAGATCGAATACGCCGATGGCGGCACGTTCTTCCTCGACGAGGTCGGCGACCTGCCGATGTCGCTGCAGGCGAAGCTGCTGCGCTTCCTGCAGCAGCGCGTGATCGAGCGCGTCGGCGGTCGCGAGGAAATCCCGGTCGACGTGCGCGTGGTCTGCGCCACGCACCGCGAGCTGCCGGCGCTGATCCGGGCCGGCAGCTTCCGCGAGGACCTGTACTACCGCATCAGCGAGATCACGCTGAACATCCCGCCGCTGCGCGAGCGTGACGGCGACACGGTGCTGATCGCGCGCGCCTTCCTCGAACGCTACAGCCAGAAGCTCGGCAAGAGCTTCAAGGGCTATACGCGCGAGGCGCTGACGGCGCTGGAGAACTACGCCTGGCCCGGCAACGTCCGCGAGCTGGAGAACAAGGTCAAGCGCGCCGTGATCATGGCCGAAGGCAGCCAGATCACCGCCGACGACCTCGAACTGGAGGAGGGCGGCGAACCGGCGCTGCCGCTGAACCTGCGCCGCGTGCGCGAGCAGGCCGAGCGTCAGGCGCTGACGCGGGCGATCGCCTACGTTGATGGCAATCTGTCGCAGGCCGCAGATATCCTCGGCATCACCCGGCCGACCCTCTACGCGCTGCTCAACAAATACAACATGAAGACCTGAGGTCCGCGCTTGCGGCCGGCTCCGTGTCATGCGCAGCACCGCGCGGGACTCTGCAGGACTTCGCAACACAGGACAGCCACGGTGACGAATACGCGGACGAATACGCGAAGCGGTGCGCGCACGGCGCGCAGGCAGGCGCTGGCGCTCGGACTGACGCTGGCACTGACGGTCGCCAGCCCCGGCGTGCAGGCTGGCCCGGCGGCCGACAAGTACATCGAGCGCGCCCGCACGGCCCTGCAGAAGGGCGATGTCAACGCCGGCGTCATCGAGCTGAAGAACGCGCTGCAGGAAGAGCCCGACAACGCGGCCGCCCGCCTGCTGCTCGGCCAGACCTATCTGCGCGGCGGTGACCTCGCCGCGGCCGAGAAGGAACTCGCCCGCACCCGCGACCTCGGCCTGCCGCGCGCGCAGTGGGTGGTCGATTACGCGCGCACGCTGATGCTGCTCGGCCAGGCGGATCGCGTGCTGAAGGAGTTTTCGCCGCTCGACGACGATCCGCCGGAAACCCGCGCCTCGCTGCTGTCGCTGCAGGCGCTGGCGCTGATGGCGCAGAAGCAGCTCGACGATGCCAAGACCCGCCTCAACGAGGCGCTGGCGGCCAAGGCCGACAACGTCGAGGCGCTGCTGGCGATGACCCGCCTCGAAGGCGCCGAGGGCAAGTTTGCCGAAGCCAGCGAGCGCGTGAACCAGGTGCTCGCCGTCCAGCCCGACAACGTCGAGGCGCTGCTGCTGCTTGCCGAGCTCGAACGCCTGCAGAAGCGCTATCCCGAAGCGATCGCGGCCTTCGACAAGGTGCTGGCGCGCAATCCGAAGGAACTGCGCGCGCTGGTCGGGCGCGGTGAAACCCGGCTCACCCAGGGCGATGCCGACGGCGCACTCGCCGATGGCGAGGCCGCCCGCCGGCTGCGCAGCAACCTGCCGGCCGCCAACTTCCTGCGCGGGCGCGCGCTGCTCGCGAAGAAGAACCTGCCGGCGGCGCAGGAGGCGCTGCTCGAAGTGCTGCGCTTCGTGCCCGATCACCTGCCGAGCCAGCTGCTGCTCGGCGCGATCGCCTTCCAGAACAACAACCTCGAACAGGCCGACGCCTACCTGAGCCGCTACGTGGCGGCCGTGCCGAACCAGCTGCCGGCCCGCAAGCTGCTCGCCGGCACGGCGATGAAGCTCAAGCAGCCGAAGCGCGCGATCGACCTGCTGGCGCCGGTGGCGGCGGCCGGCAGCGGCGATGCCCAGCTGCTCGCGCTGCTCGGCAGCGCCTACCTGCAGGCCGGTGACCACGACAAGGCGGCAGCCCTGCTGCAGAAGGCCTCGGAACTCGCGCCGAACGCCTCGCCGATCCGGGCCCAGCACGCGCTGTCGCTGCTCGCCTCCGGCGACACCGACAAGGCCATCGACGAGCTGGAAACCGCCAGCGAGCTGAACCAGGGCCTCGTGCAGGCCGACGTGATGCTGGTGCTGACGCTGCTGCAGACGCGTGACTTCGAACGCGCGGCCAAAACCGCGCAGGCGCTGGCGGAAAAAGAGCCGAAGTCGGCGATGCCGCTGAACCTGCTCGGCATCGCCGAGATGGGGCAGAACGACCTCGTGTCCGCGCGCAAGGCCTTCGAGCAGGCGCTCGCCGTCGATCCGAAGTTCACGGTCGCGGAGCTGAACCTCGCGCAGATCGACCTGCGCGAGAACAAGCCCGAGGCCGCCGAGGCGCGCTACCAGGCCGTCGTCGCCCGCGATCCCGGCAACGTGCAGGCGCTGCTGGCGCTGGCCGAGCGCGCCGAGCGCGCCGAGCAGCCGGTGCAGGCCGTGCAATGGCTCGAACAGGCCTGGGAGAAGAACCCGGACTCGCTGCAGGTCGGCCTGCTGCTCGCGCAGCGCTACCTGCAGCGCGGCGACCGGCTGAAGGCGAGCGGCGTCGTGCGCCAGCTCGAAACCGCGCAGCCGAACAACCCGGTGGTGCAGCGCATGCTCGGTGCCGTGCTGTTCGCGAGCGAGGACATCGGCGGCGCGCGTGCCGCCTACCGCAAGTTCGCCGACGCGCAGCCGAACAATCCGGAAGGCTGGTTCCTGATCGCGAGCACCTATCTGCGCGAGAAGGACGACACCGGCGCCGAACAGGCGCTGCAGCGGGCGCTCAACATCGATCCGAAGTACGCCCCGGCGCTGGCCGGGCGCATCGAACTGGCGCTGCGCGGCCGGCGCGAAGCCGAGTTCCGCAAGCAGGTCGAGGCGTTGCGCAACGCCTTCCCGGATTCGCCGCTGCCGCAGAAGTACGAGGGCGACTGGGAGCTGCAGGCCAACCGCCCGCAGAACGCGGCGCTGTCGTATGCCGCCGCCTACCAGCGTTCGCCGAGCGGACCGCTGGCGCTGCAGCTGGCCTCGGCGCGGCTGCGCGCCGCCGATCAGGCCGGCGCGCTGGCGGCGCTGAAGGACTGGGTCGATCGCTCGCCGGAGGACTACATCACGCGCCTGCAGTACGCGATCGAGCTGCAGAACCAGAAGCAGGCCGATCCGGCGATCGAGCAGTACCGCAAGGTCGTCGGGACGCAGCCGCGCAGCGTCATCGCGCTGAACAACCTCGCCTGGCTGCTCAGCGAACGCAAGGACCCCGAAGCCGTGGGCTTCGCCGAGAAGGCGCGCGAACTCGCCCCGGACAGCCCCGAGGTCGCCGACACGCTCGGCTGGGTGCTGGCGCAGGCCGGCAAGGTCGATCGCGGCCTGCAGATCCTGCAGCAGGCGGCGGTGCAGGCCCCGCACCTCGGCGACATCCGCTATCACCTCGCCGCGGTGCTGAACCAGGCCGGGCGCAAGGATGAAGCCATCCGCGAACTCGAACGCCTGCTTGGCGAGGGGCGCAGCTTCGAGCAGCAGGA
>NZ_DAOLKE010000130.1:0-9181 GCF_035331805.1 Plasticicumulans sp.
CCGTAGGGGCAACCCCCGGTGGTTGCCCTGCTGCCATTGGTGGCGACCTAAAATCTGGGCAACCACGGGGGGGGCCCTACACGCGGGCTTGCCCCTGCGAGCACGATGATGCCGTGAACGTGATTGGGCATGACGACAAACCCGGCAATCCCGACATCCGGATAATTTTCCGGAATTTCGCCCCAAACCGCCTGAATCATTTCACCGGCCGCGTTCAGGTGCATGCCGCCATCGATCACTTCTCCAGACAGGCAAGTCCGGCATTCGCAGCACAGAGTCACAAAAGTTATTGTAGTAGAAGGTTCCGTCGTAATTGGCCTGATCGGTTCTGATGCAGTTGCCAGTCCAGAATGGCGTCGTCGTGCCGGCGCGGGCCGCATATTCCCATTCCGCCTCGCTCGGCAGGCGGTATTTCCTGCCGATCTGCTCGCTGAGCCAGTCGGCGCAAACCTGTGCACCGTTCCAGTTCACGTTGATGACCGACTGATTGCCGCGGCCCCAGCGATCTGCCGGTTTCCTGCGGCCGGTCGCTTCGGCAAAGCGATCGTAATCGGCAAAGCTGACTTCGGTGCGGCTGAGCGCGAAAGCCGGTACGGTCACGATGTGCTGCGGGCCTTCGTCGTCGGCGCGCCCCGGCTCCTGATCCGGTGAGTCCATCGTGAACGGTGCCGGCCGGCAGCGGAATCATCTCGGGGCCGAAGCCGCCGATCTTCAGGGGGCGCGAAAAGGTTTCAGTGTCGTTGGTGATGGAGCGCCTGAGCTTTTGATTTCAGCGACTTCTGCTGGAGTTAATTTATGGGTGAAAGGATCTCGAAACGTAGGAGGATTGCTTGGGGTTGTGTTACTACTGACAAGGTTGTTAAGCCAGTTGGACAGAGAGGCAGCCAAATCGTGCTGGTAAGGAAGTTTCCCAGAAAACAACAGGATCAGACCGGTCATCAATGCTGTCGCCAGAGCGATGCGTATTTTTGTGAATATTTTATTTCCTAAGTCAGTAAGACGATTTCCAAATTTGTGCAGTATGTTCTGAATCGATTTTCCAATCTGGGATATCGGGTTGTTCGAGCGGGTGATGGTTCCATGCAGAGCATCCCTGTCTCAATCTTCTGCCACCAGTTCACTCGCCCCCATCCAGTAACACAGCAGCGCCGCCGGTATCCGCATGATCCGGGTGTCTGCCGCCTGCCCGTCAGGGGCTGCCGGCGGGCCGCTCAGCAGCCCGAAGTCATCGAGTGCCTTGGTGACGACGTAGCCGCGCGTGATCTGCTTCTGCCCGCACAGTTCGATCAAGCCCTTGAGTTCGCGGGCGCCGGTGTGCTGTGCGCGATACTTGACCTCGAACGGGATCAGCTCGCCGTCGGCCTCGGCCACCAGATCGACTTCATGATCCCTGCGCCCGCGCCAGTAGCTGAAACGCACGTTCTTCGCGTAGTAGCGGGCGAACAGATGCTTGAACACCGCGGTTTCGGTCGCCACCCCAAGAGCGGCGGCATCGTCGAGGAGGTTCTTGCCCTTCAGCATCACGGCCGGTGCAATCGCGGCATCGGCCAGATAAATCTTGAACCGTCCGCGCAGCACGTCCTTGCCGTAACCGAACGGCGGCAGGCGATAGATCAGATGCGTTGCTTCGAGCAGTTCGATGAAGCTCTGCGCGGTCGGGCGCTTGACCTCCAGATTCGAGCACAGGTCGCCCATGTCGAGCAGACCGCCATCGTGCAGGCACAGGTACAGGAAGGTGTGTTCCAGATCGAGCACGCGACGCACGCCGAACAGCGCCGTCATGTCGCGCTTGAGCACCTTGTCGATGATGTCCTCGCGCAGCAGCCGCTGAGCCTGCGTGATGCTGTCGACCTGCGCGCTCTGCGGAAAACCGCCGCGCAGCAGGAATTCGTGGAAATGGCCGGCATAGGCGCTGGCGGCTTCGGTCGCGCGGTAGAACTGCGCCGGCGGCCAGTCGAACAGTTCGCGCAGGCTGCGCAGGGGCGGCAGCTCCGGCAGCGTCAGGCGCTTGATCTGCAGGTATTCGTAGAACGACAGCGTGGTCAGCCGGATGGTGTGCCAGCGGCCGACACCGGATTCCTGGCCGGCTTCCGTCAGCGGCATCGCCGAGCCGGTGAACACGATGCGCCGGTCCTTGCGGAAGTCGACCTGATGCTTGATCCAGGTGCCCCAGTCGCGGATGAACTGGGCTTCGTCGAGCAGCAGGTATTCCGGCCCATCCGTTCGCGGCTCGCGCTCGCGCCAGGCTTCGAGCACGGCCTCCATGCCGGCGAGCTTCAGCAGCGGATGGTCGAAGGTCGCATAGACGATGTTGGCCGCCGGCACGCCCGCCTGCAGCAGCAGCTCCACGGCCTGCAGCAGCAGCGTGGTCTTGCCGATCTGGCGCGCACCGGACAGCAGGACCGCGCGCGGCGCCGGCGGCGCGAGCAGCCACCGGGACAGCTCCCGGAAGGCTGCCCGCCGCCATCGGGGCAGATCGCCGATGCCCTCGCCGCGCCACCACGGGTTGAACTGCGCAAGCACGGCGATCAGCTCGGCTCTGGAGACCTTCATCGCGTGAAATCTCACTATTTTTTGGATTTAGTGAAAGTATACCTTCACTGATTGCGATGATTGGTCTCATGTCGCCGTCGGACGGGCACGACAGCCCGGCAGCCGCGGGCCACCGCCGGCCGGCAGGACAGACCGGCAGCCCGCGCGCAGGCGTCCCTCGCCCCGGCCGATCCCGATCCCCTCCGCGGGCAGAACGCCCGCCCGATCGCCGGCAGTCTGCTGTGGCCGCCGCTGCCGGCCGGGCGCTGCAATGGCGGTGGCATCAGCCCGATGCCGGCCTCTGCAGGAGAATTCCGATGCCCGAGCACACCTTCGACGATTCATCGATCCGCTGGAACCGTTTCGGCGAATTCGAGCCGGCGTTTCATTTCACGATTCTGGATATCGACGAAAGCCGCCGTATCGCCGATGTGCTGTTCCGCCTGCCCGCCGAAGCGCAGATCGTGCTGCACCGGCATCTGGTGCTGAATCACACCTTCGTCGTGCAGGGCGAGCATCGGCTGTATGAGCCGGATGGCAGCCTGCGCGAAGCGCGCGCCACCGGCACGCATACCGTTTCGCCGGCCAGCGAGCGGCCGCATCGCGAAGGCGGTGGCGCGCAGGATGCCATCGTGCATTTCAGCATCCGCCCCGATGGTGCCGATGACCTGTATGAACTGCTCGACGATGCCGGCAATCCGCTCGCGCGGGTTACCTGGCCGATGCTGGTCGAGTTGTACCGGGCGCAGGCGGCGTAATACCGATCACACGTAAATGCGTGGTTTTTCCCTCTCCCCAAGCCCTCTCCCGCGAGGGGCGAGGGGCTGAAAAGACGGCGTGTTCATTTGTGATCGGCATGAGCCGGCATCAGATCAGCCCGGCGCGCAGGGCGATGCGCGTCAGTTCGATGTCGCTGCGGGCGCCGAGTTTGGTCTTGATCTGGTAATGGCAGTTCTGCACGGTCTTGGCGCTGATCGACAGTCGCGCGCCGATTTCCTCGGGGCTGCTGCCTTCCAGCAGCAGGCGCAGGATTTCGAATTCGCGCGGCGACAGCGATTCCGCGAGCGGTTTTTCCGGCGGCGCGATCAGGGCCAGCGCCAGGTCCGGGGCGATGTCCGGGCTGATCGTCTGGCGGCGCGCGGCGACCCGGTACACGGCGTCGATCAGCACTTCCGGCGGGCTGCTCTTGGTCACGTAGCCGAGGGCGCCGGCGCGCAGCGCCTGCGTCGCGAAGATCGGCTCGCGGTGCATCGTGAACACCAGGATGCGCAGGCGCGGCTGGCGCTGCAGCAGCCGGCGGATCAGTTCGACGCCGCCGAGATCGGGCAGGCCGAGGTCGAGGATCACCAGTTCGGGTTCCGTGGCCGCGGCCTCCTGCTGCCGCAGCCAGTCCAGCGCCTCGCGCGCGGTCGCGGCTTCGCCGGCGACGCGGATGTCGGGCTGCGCCTCCAGCAGGCGCCGGTAGCCGACGCGGACCACGACGTGATCGTCGATCAGCAACACCCGGATGGGATCAGGCATGGAAGCTCCGCTCGGCACTGAGGGATTCGGCCGGGAATTCGGCCAGCACGCGCATGCCGCGCGGGCTGCGCGGCGTCATCGAGAACCGCCCGCCCAGCGCGAGGACGCGCTCGCGCATGCCGAGCACGCCGAGTCCGCTGCCGGCCGTCGGATTTTCGCCGGCCTCGCCGTCGTCCTCGATGCAGAGCCGGCAGTGCCGGTCATGGCGCTGCAGCTGCACCGTCACCTGCGTGGGCGAGCCGTGGCGCAGGGCATTGGTCAGGCTCTCCTGCACGATGCGATACAGGCTGACGGTGAGTTCATCGGGCAGGTCGTCGAGCGGGCCGTCGAGATCGAGCGTGAAGCGGCAGTCCGGCTGGCGGCGCTGCCAGCCGGCCAGGAACTGTTCGAGGATCGCCTGCAGGCCGAAGGATTCCAGCCCGACCGGGCGCAACTGGCTCAGGATGCCCTGCAGCGCCTCCAGCATCTTCGCCGTCACCTCGCTGATCGAGCCGACCGCCGGCAGCAGCTCGGGCAGGCGCTCGCGCACCTGACCGCCGATGAACACCGCCTCGGCGCCGATCGAGGTCAGGCACTGGCCGAATTCGTCGTGCAGCTCCCGGCCGAGGTGGCGGCGTTCCTCCTCGCGCACGGCGATCAGCCGCTGCGCCAGCCGGCGCTGTTCGTCGAGCGTCTGCTGCAGCCGGTCGGCGAGTTCGTCGAAGCCGCTGGCGATGCGCTGCAGCTCGTGCAGGGCCGGGCGCGGCATGCGCACCGACAGGTCGCCGGCGCGCATCTTCTCCATGACCGCGAGAATCTGCTCGCTCGGGCGCAGCGCCCGGCGCACCGGCAGATACACGAACAGGTTCAGCAGCAGGATGCCGGCGGTCATGCCGAGCACGGTGCGGATCTGCCGCCAGGCCGAGCGCGCCAGGCTGTCGAGGTTCGGCGTGATGAGGAATTCCCCGGCCCGGTAGCCGGGGTACTGGATGATCGGACCGCGGTACAGCTCGCGGCCATCGAGCAGCAGCGCCGGCAGGCCGCGCAGCGCCGCCGGCAGCGCCAGGCGTTCGCCGAAGCAGCGGCGCACGCGCTGGCGGCCGAAGAGGTCCTCGGCCTCGACGCAGATGTCCAGCCATTCGCCGAGCGGGTCCAGCGACGCGAGTTTCAGCTCCTCCAGCCCCATCAGGAAGCTGCCGCGCGGCTGCATGGCTTCCTCGTTGATCAGCCGCTCCAGCAGCGTCGGCCCGATGCGCGCGACCTGCCGGCGCAGTTCGGCCTGCGTCTGCACCAGCACCGTGACGATGCCGCCGAGGCAGATCGCCAGCGCGAACAGCGTCACGCGCCGCAGCAGCAGGCGCTTGAGGTCGAGCCCGTCTGCCCGTGCGCGTGCAGCGCGGGTTTCGTCACGGGGGATCGGCATCGTGGCCACCTGTCTCCGGGCTGTCGGGTTCCGGGAAATCATGAAGCAGTCCGGACGCGGGGAAAGGGCAGGGGACGGACGCGGGCTTGCTGGCCCGCAATCGCGAGGGACGGAGGGCTTTTTTGAGGTCCGGGATGCCTCGCCGCCCCGGGGCTTTCAGGTCCGGGGCGGGCGGGAAGTGGGGGGCGAGCCGGGGCGGCGGGTGCTTGTCCGGCACGTCCGGCCGGACGGCAATGGCCTGCTGGCGAGGCTGGCAGCCGGTGCGCCGGTCGCGGATTGCCCGCGCCTGTCAGTGCTGGACCACCATCGTCTTTGCCGGCGGCGGTGCGATGTAGCCCGGCGGCGTCTTCTGCCACGGATAGCCGTTGCGGGCGAGGCGTTCGCCGTATTCGTACAGCGGACGCATGTACTCGGGGTCGAAGTCGTCGCGGTGCTTGACCCGGAAGTCGCTGCCGATATAGGCGAGGTTGTAGTCGACCCCGTCGCGTTGCGTGGTCGCGTAGATGCGGTACAGATCGCCGACGCCCTGGTACTGGATCAGCGACGACACCGCCCGGCCGGCGATGCTCATCGTGCGGCGCTCGACGCTGGCCCAGGACGGATCGAGCCGGGCGTTGCGGATGATCCACGCATGACGCTCGCGCTCGATGCCGTAGCGCTTCGACAGCACCTTCACGTTCAGCGACGGCGGATACAGGAACACCTGCGCGGCGGCACCGCCGTCGACGTGCATCTCCTGATGGGACTTGCCGTCGACCTCGACATCGATCAGCACCGGCGGGAACACGCCCGGGATCGCCGCCGAGGCCAGCATGATGCGCCGGAACAGATCGAGCGCGCCGGGCGCACCGCTCGTGGCGATTGCGCCCATGTCCCACAGCACCGGCCGGCGGGCGTCGATGTCGGTGGTCGCGATCAGCAGCAGCCGGCCCTTGCGGTATTCGGCGCCGATGCGTGCGAGGAAGTCGTCATCGACGTTCTGGCCGATCAGCGTCCAGAGCGGCTGCGTGTCGGCCATCGCATCGTTGTTGATCGCCGCGAACACCGGCCGCGTCAGGAAGATGTCCGCCTGCCGGGTCTCGGTGTAGACCTTCCTCAGCACCGGGTCGTAGGCCGGGCCGAGGAACGCAAACGGCGCGATCAGCGCCCCGGTGCTGATGCCGGTGACGATGCCGAAGCTCGGGCGCGTGCCGGTGGCCGTCCAGCCGTTCAGCAGCCCGGCCCCGAAGGCACCGTCATCGCCGCCCCCCGACAGCGCGAGGAAATGCGCCGGCGGCAGCGGTCCGGTCTGGCCCTGGGCCGCGCGGTATGCCTGCATGCGCCGGATGGTTTCGAGGCTGAGCCGCTCCAGGGCGGCGGTGTCGACATCCGGCCAGTAACGGACGTTGACCATGCCGGGCACGGTTGCCTGCGTGGTCTGCTCGGCGGGCACGGCAGGCAGCCGTGCCGGCACCGAACAGGCCGAAAGCAGCGCGCATGCCAGGGTGGCAGCCAGCACGAACGGCCGGCCGGGCCAGAAGAGACTGTTCAAGGCGGTTGTCCTCGATGCGATACCAGCGCCTACGGTGGCATGCCGAGCGTAGACATGTCTCGCGCGCGTGCCCGGGGCCGCGCATGGCTTGCGTGTCCGTGCCGGCGGTGCAGCCCCGCGGACTCGCCCGCAGCCTTGCCTCAGTCCGCAGACGAACGGTGTTGCAACTTCTTTCGTACATTACGAATACGACAGATATCGTATTGAGAGAAGTCGCAGTGGTAAGCAATGCTGTCGTTGTACAGTGTTTCTGACAGCCAATCAGCTGTTTAGCCGCCTTCGAACGCCAAGGACAGACGCCATGAACCACACCATTCCCGAAAACCTGACCGTCGCCGTCGAAACCACCGCCCGCCTGCTCGGCGAGATCCGCCGCCAGCGCAACCTGCGCCAGCAGATGAGCGATCCGTCCATGCGCACGAACGCCGCCACGCGCCAGCCGCCGGTGCCCCACCACGGCAGCCCCGGCGACACGCACTGATTCCGGCTGATTCCGGCTGATTCCGGCTGATTCCGGCTGATTCCGGCTGCGGATCGCTGACCGGCTGCGCCGGTTCCCCTGACGCCCGATTCCGCCGCCCCGCCTCCCATCAGGCCGCCGACATCCGCGAGGGTCGGCGGCCTGATGCTTTTCCGGGTCGATGCCCGGCCGATGCCGCCACTGAACCAGAACGGTTGGCGGCGGCTCCGATCCGGCATCACGACACCGGGCATCCGGGGGAGGCGAACGTCATGCGTTACGGCGACGACGACCGCGAGAGCGGCAACATCGAGGACCGCCGCGGTGAATCCTTCGGCGGGGGCGGCGGCTTCGGCGGCGGCGGGCTCAGGATCGGCGGCGGCATCGGCACCGTCGTGCTGGTGCTGGTGGCGCTGTACTTCGGGGTCGACCCGTCGGTGATCCTCGGCGGCGGTTCGCCGGCGCCGGTGCAGCATCCGCCGGGGCCGGCGCAGACGCGCGCGCACGACGACGAGGCGCGCTTCGTCGGCCGTGTGCTCGCCGACACCGAGAGCGTCTGGAACGCACAGCTGCCGGCGCAGACCGGGCAGGCCTACGTCGAGCCGAAGCTCGTGCTGTTCTCCGGTGCCACGCAGACCGCCTGCGGCATCGGCCAGGCGGCGATGGGGCCGTTCTACTGTCCGCCGGATCGCAAGGTCTACATCGACCTGTCCTTCTATGACGACCTGCGCCAGCGCTTCCGCGCGCCCGGCGATTTCGCGCAGGCTTACGTCGTCGCGCACGAGATCGGCCACCACATCCAGAACCTGCTCGGCATCTCCGGGCGCGTGCACGCGGCGCGCGAGCGCATGAGCGAGGCCGACGGCAACCGGCTGTCGGTGCGGCTCGAACTGCAGGCCGACTGTCTGGCCGGCGTCTGGGCGCGGCACGCCGAGCAGACGAAGCATCGCCTCGAACCCGGCGATGTCGAGGAAGCCCTGACCGCCGCTGCCGCGATCGGCGATGACCGCCTGCAGCGTCAGGCCCGCGGCACGGTCGTGCCCGACAGCTTCACGCACGGCAGCTCGCAGCAGCGCGTGCGCTGGTTCCGGGCCGGGCTGGATTCGGGGCGCCTCGACGCCTGCGATACCTTCGGCGCCGCACGGCTGTAGCCCGCGTGCCCGGCGCCGCGCCGGCGTCGCGCATCCGCCGCGCTTGCCCTGTCCCGCCCCGCCGGGCATGGTTCGCCCGACAGCGGCGGCCGGGAGGCAGGCATGAATCATGTGATCGTCGGGCTCGGGGGCACGGGCGGCAAGGTCATCCGCGCGCTGCGCAAGCTGATCTTCCAGGAGTTCCGCAGCGAAGAGCCCGAAGGCGTGCCGCTCGGCTGGCTGTACGTCGATTCCAGCGACGAGCTGATGGCGCCGGACGATGCCTCGTGGAAGACGCTCGGCGTCTCGGTGCAGCTGCCGGCGGCGAGCCAGCTGCTGATCACCGACGCCAACCTGGCGGCCCGGCTCGATGACCTCGACAGCTACCCCGGCATCAAGCCGTGGATCGGCGCGCGCGAGCAGTGGCGCGACATCCTCAACAGCATCGTCGGCGTCACGCTCGGCGGCCAGAAGCGCCGGCTCGGGCGCTTCCTGTTCGCGTGCAAGGCCGACAAATACCGCGAGCAGCTGCAGACGCAGGTGCGCCGCGTGCAGGCCGGCGGCAGCAGCGAGACGACCTTCCACGTGCTGTGCGGGCTCGCCGG
>NZ_DAOLKE010000131.1:0-9162 GCF_035331805.1 Plasticicumulans sp.
TCGAATTCGACGAGCAGGTCGAGATCGCTGCTGTCCCGGGCTTCGTTGCGGGCGGTCGAGCCGAACAGGGCCAGGCGGCGCACGCCGAAACGTTCGCGCAGCACCGCGCGCTGGTGGCTCAGCAGGGTCAGGGCTTCGGTGCGTTGCATGGCGGACATCCTCCGGGTGAGCGCTGGCTGCCGCCACGGAGCTTCAGATTACCCCGCGCTGCCGCAGACCGTTCACCGCCTCCGCATCCATCCCGAGCCATTCACCGAGCACCTCGCCGGTATGCGCGCCGATCGCCGGGCCCGACCAGCGCGTGCCGCCGGGGGTGGCCGACAGTTTCGGCGGGATGGCCGGGATCGCCAGCGGCTTGCCGTCGATCTCGACGCGCTCGAACAGGCCGCGGGCCTGGTACTGCGGATCGGCGAACATGTCGCGGACGCTGTAGATCGGGCCGGCCGGCACGCCGGCGGTTTCGAGGCTCGACACGACTTCGGCGAGCGGCAGCGTGGCGGTCCATGCGGCGATCGCGGCGTCGATCTCGGCTTCGTGCTGCACGCGGCCGGGGTTGTGCGCGAGGCGCGGATCGTCGGCCAGGTCGGCACGGCCGGCGGCGCGCATCAGGCGCTTGTAGATGGAATCGCCGTTGCCGCCGATGATCGCCCAGCGGCCGTCGGCGCAGCGGTAGGTGTTGGTCGGCACGATGCCGGTCACCGTCGTGCCCGAGGGCTCGCGCACGACGCCGGCGCCGTCGAACTCGGGGACCACGCTTTCGAGCAGGTTGTAGACGGCCTCGAACAGCGCCACGTCGACGACCTGACCGCTGCCGGAGCGCCCGCGCTGGTGCAGCGCCATCAGGATGCCGATCACCGCGTGCAGCGCCGCGAGCGTGTCGCCGATCGACAGGTTCGGGCGCACCGGCGGTTCTCCGGGCATGCCGTTGACGTAGCGCAGGCCGCCGAAGCCCTCGCAGACCGAGGCGTAGCCGGCCTTGCCGGCGTAGGGGCCGTCCTGGCCGTAGCCGGAGATGCGCGCGATCACGAGGCCGGGGTTCGCGGCCTTCAGCACCTCCGGACCCAGGCCCCATTTCTCCAGCGTGCCGGGGCGGAAATTCTCGACGAGCACGTCGCAGCGCGCGGCGAGCCGGCCGACCAGCGCCCGGCCCTCGCCGGTCTTCAGGTCGATGCGGACGCTCTTCTTGTTGCGACCGATGCTGTGCCACCACAGCGAGGTGCCGTCGCGCACGACGCGCCACTGGCGGATCGGGTCGCCTTCGGGCGGTTCGATCTTGATGACCTCGGCGCCGAAGTACGCGAGCAGCGTGCCGGTGAACGGGCCGGCGATGAGCTGGCCGAGTTCGAGCACGCGCAGCCCGGCAAGCGGGCCGGGGGCCGGACGGTCATCGGCAGGAGTCTGGGTCATGGCGGGGCTTCCGGGCGCGGGCTGCGGGACGGGTGGATGGCCGGGGAGTGTGGCGACGGCCGCCGGCGTCTGCCAGTCGCAGGCTGCAGGCTTTGGCAGCGCGCTGCGCGCAGCCGCAACGGTGACCGGTGCCGGAGCCCGCCGGTGTGCGCCCGGTGTCGCAGGTCTTGAATGACCATGGCTGGTTCGTGGTTGAATTCGCGGTTTTGGAGCGGTGCAGCCATTACCTTGGGGGCACTGCGGCGCAAGCGTGCCAGGCGCCGGCTCCGTCCCCCTTGCCGCGTCCGCAGCATCCGGCGATGCTGCGCCGCGCCCGCCGCGATGAGCCCGTTCTGAATGCCGACAGCAATCGTACGCCGACCCCTGCCGAGCCCCGGCGAACGGCCGGAACTGCCCGCCGACCTGCCGCCGCTGCTGGCGCGGGTCTATGCGCTGCGCGGGGTTGCCAGCGCCCGTGAGCTCGACCAGGCGCTGACGGCGCTGCCGGCACCGCAACGGCTGAAGGGCATCGATCGCGCCGTCGACCTGCTGAGCGCGGCGCTGAGCACCGATGCCCGCATCCTGATCGTCGCCGACTACGACGCCGATGGCGCCACCGCCTGCGCGCTGGCGGTGCGCGGGCTGCGCGCGCTCGGGGCGCGCCACGTCGATTATCTGGTGCCGAACCGCCAGCGCCACGGTTACGGGCTGACGCCGGCGATCGTCGAACTCGCGGCCGCACGGCGGCCGGAGCTGCTGATCACCGTCGACAACGGCATCGCCAGCCTCGAAGGCGTCGCCGCGGCGCAGGCGCGCGGCTGGCAGGTGCTGGTCACCGATCACCACCTGCCCGGCGAGCGGCTGCCGGCGGCCGATGCCATCGTCAATCCGAACCAGCCGGGCTGCAGCTTTCCGTCGAAGGCGCTGGCCGGCGTCGGCGTGATGTTCTACGTGCTGCTGGCGCTGCGCGCGCGGCTGCGCACGAGCGGCTGGTACGGCGCCTGCGGGCTGACCGAGCCGAACCTCGCGCGCCTGCTCGATCTGGTCGCGCTCGGCACCGTCGCCGATGTCGTGCCGCTCGATCACCTCAACCGCGTGCTGGTCGGGCAGGGTCTGGCCCGCATCCGCAGCGGTGCCGCCGTGCCCGGCATCCGCGCGCTGGCCGAGGTCGCCGGCCGCGATCCGGCGCGCCTCGGCTGTTCCGACATCGGCTTCACGCTGGCGCCGCGCCTGAACGCCGCCGGCCGGCTCGAAGACATGGCGCTCGGCATCGAATGCCTGCTCTGTGACGATCCGGTGCGCGCGCGCGAGCTGGCCGTGACGCTGGACCGCCTGAACCGCGAGCGGCGCGATATCGAGGCCGTGATGCAGGCAGCGGCGCTGGAGGACCTCGAACGGCTCGGGCTCGATGCGGCCGGGCTGCCGTTCGGTCTGTGCCTGTACGACCCGCACTGGCATCAGGGCGTGGTCGGCATCCTCGCGGCGCGCGTGCGCGAGCGCACGCACCGGCCGACGATTGTCTTTGCGCCCGGCGATCCGGGCTGGCTGAAGGGTTCGGCGCGCTCGGTGCCGGGCCTGCACCTGCGCGATGCGCTGGCCGCGGTCGATGCGCGCCATCCGGGGCTGATCGAGCGCTTCGGCGGTCACGCCGCCGCCGCCGGCCTGACGCTGGCCGAGGCGAATTATCCGGACTTCGCTGCGGCTTTCGATGCCGAGGTACGCCGTCACCTCGGTGCCGCGGACCTGCGCGGCGTGCTGTATTCCGACGGGGAGCTGGCGCCGGGCGACTGCACGCTCGCGATCGCCGAGCGCCTGCGCGACGGCGGGCCGTGGGGTCAGGGCTTTCCGGAGCCGCTGTTCGACGGCGAGTTCGAGGTCGTCGCCGCGCGCACGCTGAAGGAGCGGCACCTGAAGCTCAGCGTGCGCCGGCCGGGGCTGGACGAGGTGCTCGATGCGATCGCCTTCGGAGCGGCCGGGAGCTGCCCGGAACCGCTGCCGGGCACGCGGCTGCGCCTTGCGTACCGGCTGGACGTGAACGAATGGAACGGGCGCCGGCGGCTGCAGCTGCTGGTGCTGCATCTGGAGCCGGCCGGTGCCTGAGCGGGAAACGGTGTGTCCGGAACGCAGCAAGAATCTCCGTCGTAATTTCCGCAGTGATCCGGATTTCCGGACAGGGCGCAGCCTTGCGGGATGCGACCGACGTTTGGAGACTGACGTTTCCTCTGTGCCGACCCCCCAGGCGAGGACGCCGCGATGACTGACGAACGAGAAATCCGGCCGGACCCGCAGCCGCAGGGTCAGGACTGGAACGACGCCACGGCTGCCGATGCGCTGCTGCCGGCCGAGTCCGGCGAGGCGCTGAGCGTCGCGATCGAGGCCGTCGAGACTGCAGCGCCGCTCACGGGGCCGGGCAAGCCCGGACCGGTCATGGCGCTGGCGCCGGGCGAGGACGCAGCCGGCGGCGCCGGCATCGACATCGCCGGTGGTGCCGCACCGGCACCGGAAGACGACAGCCGCCGGGCAGCGGCCGGCCCCGCCGATCCGGGGCCGGCAGCGCAGGAGGACTCCGGTCCGCACGCGCAGCCTGCGGCCGGGCTGATCCTCGGCAATCCGGCGCTGGCCGGGCAGACGCCGCCGGCCGATGCCGGCAGCGGCTGGAGTGCGGGTGCACCGATCGGCGGCAGCCTCGAAAGTGCCGGCGCCGATCAGGATGCCGGTGAGGCGAGCTACGTGGTCGGCATCGGCGCCTCGGCCGGCGGCCTGGAGGCGCTCGAACGGCTGTTCCGGGCGATGCCGCCGGACACCGGCATGGCCTTCGTCGTCATCCAGCACCTGTCGCCGGACTTCAAGAGCCTGATGCACGAGCTGCTGCAGCGCTTCACGAGCATGTCGGCGGTGCCGGTCGACGGCACGGTGCTGGTGCGGCCGAACACGATCTACCTGCTGACGCCGAAGAAGGACATGGTCATCGACGGCCACCGGCTGATCAGCTACGAGCGTGCCGCCGAAAAGACGCTGAACCAGCCGATCAACACCTTCTTCCGCTCGCTCGCCTCGGCCTGGGGCGAGCGCGGTGTCGCGGTCGTGCTCTCCGGCACCGGCTCGGACGGCAGCACCGGCATCATGGACGTGCGCGAGACCGGCGGTCTGGTCATCGCGCAGACCGAGGACAGCTCGCGCTTCGACGGCATGCCGCGCAGCGCCGTCGAGACCGGCTGCGTCGATGCCGTGCTCGCGCCCGAGGACATCCCGGCGGCGCTGCTCGCCTACGCCGATGACCGCCGGCGCAACGCCCAGCAGGCGCCGCGCGCGAGCCAGGAGCGCAACGAGGGCATCCCGGCGATCTTCGAGCGCCTGCGCACCGTCTACGACATCGACTTCAACTACTACAAGCCCGGCACGATCACCCGGCGCATCGAGCGGCGCGTCGCGCTGCACCCCGAGCACATCGAGATCGACGAGTACGTGCGCCACGTCGAGCAGGACGATGCCGAGCTCGACCTGCTGTACAAGGACCTGCTGATCGGCGTCACGCGCTTCTTCCGCGACCCCGAGGCCTTCGAGATCCTGCGCACGCGCGTCGTGCCCGGCATCGTCGAGCGCGCTCCCGAGGACGAGGACGTGCGCGTCTGGGTCTGCGGCTGCTCGACCGGCGAGGAAGCCTACTCGCTGGCGATCCTGTTCCTCGAAGCCTTCGCGGCGGCCGGGCGCGCGCCGCGCATCAAGATCCTCGCCACCGACATCCACCGCAAGTCGCTGCTGACCGCCGGCGAGGGCGTCTACCCGGAGAGCAGCCTGACCGAGATGCCGGAGGCGCTGCGCCAGAAGTACTTCATCGAGCAGCCCGACCGCACCTGGCGCGTGACCGCGAACCTGCGCAAGGCGCTGATCTTCTCCGAGCACAACCTGCTGAAGGACCCGCCGTTCACGCGCATCGATCTGGTCAGCTGCCGCAACCTGCTGATCTACCTCGAACCGCCGGCGCAGCTGCGCGCGATCGCGGCCTTCCACTTCGCGCTGCGCGTCGAGGGCTGCCTGTACCTCGGCGCGAGCGAGGGGCTCGGCGAGCTGGCCATCGAGTTCGGCATCGTCGACCGGCACTGGAAGATCTTCACGAAGCTGCGCGACAACCGCCTGCTGCACGACCTGCGCCTGCCGCTCGGCTACAGCACCAAGAGTTCGCTGAGGGCCCTGCCCGGCATCGGCGAGACCCGGCTCGGACGCATCTACGACGTGCTGCTGACGCAGTTCATCCCGACCGGCATCCTCGTCAATGACCGCTACGAGGCCGTGCACGTGTTCGGCGATGCCTCGCGCTACCTGCTGCCGCCCTCGGGCAAGGTCACCAGCGACCTGTTCTCGATGGTCGGCGGGCACCTGCGCATCGCGCTGATGACGGCGCTGCGCAACGCCCAGCAGCAGAACTCGGCCGTGCACTACCGCGGCATCGTCCACGAGAGCAGCGGCGGCGAGCGGCGCTTCCTGAACGTCGGCGTGCAGCCGCTGCACGACACGACGCTGAACACGCGCTACTACATGGTGCGCATCGACGAGGCCGCCAGCCTGCCGGTCAGCAGCTCGGGAACGGCCGCCGATGTGCAGGTCGCCGGCCGTCCGCTCGATGTCGATGCGCAGACCTACGCGCAGATCCGCGTGCTCGAACTCGAACTGCAGCAGGCGCGCGAGTCGCTGCAGAGCACGATCGAGGAACTGGAGACCAGCAACGAGGAACTGCAGGCCACCAACGAGGAACTGCTGGCCTCGAACGAGGAGCTGCAGAGCACCAACGAGGAGCTGCACTCGGTCAACGAGGAGCTCTACAGCGTCAACGCCGAGCACGAGCTGAAGATCCAGGAGCTCAACGCCGTCACCAGCGACCTGAACAACCTGATCAGCTCGACCGAGCTGGCGACGCTGTTCATCGGTGCCGACTTCCGGCTGCGGCTGTTCACGCCGCAGGCGACCACGATCTTCCCGCTGCTGCCGCAGGACATCGGCCGCGACCTGCGCCATTTCAAGCCGGTGGAGACCGACGAGCACCTGCTCGATGACGTGCGCCAGGTGCTCAAGACCCACGCCGCCGTCGAGCGCACGCTGGCCTGGCGCCGCGAGCGCACCTTCCTGCGCCGCATCACGACCTACCAGGACACCAACAAGGCCATCGCCGGCGTGGTGCTGACCTACGTCGACATCAGCGAGACCTCGCGGCTCGGGCGCGAGCTCGACCGCCAGCGCCTGCGGCTCGAAGCCGTCGTCGACACCAGTCCGAACGGCCTGCTGATCGTCGATGCCGCGGGCTGCATCACGATGACCAACCCGGCGCTGGGGCGCATCTTCGGCTACGCGCCCGGCGAGCTGGACGGCCGCCGGGTCGAGGATCTGCTGCCGGCCGAACAGCGCGAGGCGCACACCGCGCTGCGCGCGAGCTATCTGCGCTCGCCGGCGACGCGGGCGATGGGGCAGGGGCGCGAGCTGCTCGGCCTGCGCCGCGACGGCAGCCGCTTCCCGGTCGAGGTCAGCCTCGCGGCCTTCCGCACCGACGACGGCGACTTCGTGCAGGCCACCGTCATCGACATCAGCGAGCGCCGCCGCGCCGAGGAAACCGTCCGCGTCGCGCAGCTCGAGAACGCCCGGCTCGCGGCGCTGATCGAGGCCACCGGCGACGCGATCATCGGCACCGACGAACTCGGCGCGATCACGAGCTGGAATCCCGGCGCCCGCGCGCTGCTCGGCCATGCACCGGCGACGGTGCTCGGCCAGCCTCTGGCCTCGCTGTTCCCGGATGGCGACACCGGGGGGCTGGCCATGATCGCCGAGATTCACGGCAGCCAGTCGCTGCGCCGCGACTGCGTGCTGCGCCACGCCGACGGCCACGATGTCGATGTGGCGGTGACGATCTCGCCGGTGCGCAGTGCCGCAGGCCGGCTGCTCGGTCTGGCCGTGATCGCGCACGAGGCCGGCGAGCGCATCCGCCGCGCCGCCGAGCGCGAGCGCGAGCGCGAGCAGCTCGAACGCGAGGTCGAGGCGCGCACGCAGGAGCTGCGCACCCTCAACGTCCAGCTCGGCGAGGCGCTCGCCAGTGCCGAGGCCGCGACCCGGGCCAAGAGCGCCTTCCTCGCCAACATGAGCCACGAGATCCGCACGCCGCTGAACGCGATCACCGGCATGGCCTACCTGCTCAAGGAGAGCATCACCGACGCCGGCCAGCGGTCGCAGATCAACAAGATCGAGCGTGCCGGCCATCATCTGGTCGAGATCATCAACAGCATCCTCGACCTCTCGAAGATCGAGACCGGCAAGGTCGCGCTCGAAGCCGAGGAGCTGTCGCTGGAGGCGATCGGCAACGATGTCGCGACGATGTGCGGGCCGTCGGCGCGCGCGCGCGGCCTGGAGATCCGCTGCGACTACGCGCCGCAGTCGCAGGCCCTGCGCGGCGACGCCACGCGGCTGCGTCAGGCCTGGCTCAACTACGCGGCCAACGCGGTGAAGTTCACCGAAAAAGGTTCGGTGACGCTGCGCACCCGCCTGCTCGACGACGAGCCCGAGCGCGCCTGCGTGCGCTTCGAGGTCGAGGACACCGGCATCGGCATCGATCCGGCCGACGCGGCGCGGCTGTTCAACGCCTTCGAGCAGGCCGACACCTCGACCACGCGCCGCTACGGCGGCACCGGCCTCGGGCTGGCGATCACGCGCGGACTGGCGGCACTGATGGGTGGCACGGTCGGCGTCGATGCCCGTCGTGGCGGCGGCAGCGTGTTCTGGTTCACGGCCTGGCTGGCCAAGGCGCCCGCCGCCGTGGCCGGCACGGCTCCGGCCCTGCTGCTGGTCAAGGGCGCGCGCGAGGATCTGCATGCGCAGTTCGGCGGTGCGCGCGTGCTGGTGGTCGAGGACGATCCGGTCAACCGCGAGGTGGCGGCCGAACTGCTGCGCATGGCCGATCTCGATGTCGACTGTGCGGTCAACGGCATCGAGGCGATCGCCTGCGTGCAGTCGCGCCGCTACGACCTGATCCTGATGGACATGCAGATGCCGGAAATCGACGGTCTGGACGCGACCCGCCGCATCCGCGACCTCGCCAACGGCCGCGACGTGCCGATCCTGGCGCTGACCGCCAACGCCTACAACGAGGACCGCGAACGCTGCCTCGCCGCCGGCATGGACGACTTCGTCTCCAAGCCGATCGAGGCCCCGCGGCTGTACGCGAACGTGCTGGTGTGGCTGAAGCAGGGGCGGCGGCGCTAGCCGGGCGCGGCGCTGCGCAGTCCCCCGGAAGCCGGCTTCAGAGGCCGGCTTCGTCGTCTCCGGCCGGTTCGACGCGGCAGTGCAGCCGTCCGTGCGCGAGCTGCGCGGTGATCCTGCTGCCCTCGGCCACGTCGCCGGCATGGCGCAGCGCGCGGCCCTCGGCGTCGCGCACGATCGCGTAGCCGCGCGCGAGTGTGGCCAGCGGACTGAGCGCATGCAGTTCGCGCAGCAGCGCGGCGTAACGCGCCTGCTGCACAGCGAGCCGGTGCCGCATCGCCGCGGCCAGCCGCCGGACCAGGGCCTCGTGGTGCCCGGCCAGTCCCTGCATGCGCCGGCGCAGGGTTGCCGGCTCCAGGCGTCCCTGGGCCGTCTTCAGCCGCCGGCGCTGTTCGGCCAGCCGCCGGCGCGGCGACTGCGCGGCGAGGCGCATCAGCAGTTGCGCTTGCCGCTGCCGGCGCTGGCGCAGGTGTGCCGCCAGCGCCCGGCGCAGCCGGCCGTCGAGCTCGTCGAGGCGCTGCGCGTGCGCTTCGAGCC
>NZ_DAOLKE010000132.1:0-9157 GCF_035331805.1 Plasticicumulans sp.
GGCCGGGCTTTGCCGGCGGACCGGCGCCGCACGCGGCGGCCGAGCTCGCCGCCTCGCGCGAGCGGGCGCTCGCCTGCGGCGCGGATGACTGACCGCCAAAAGAAAAATGCCGCCATCGCATGCGCGACGGCGGCTGAAAAACGTAGCAGCCAAACATTGAGAAGGTGATACACCGCTTCCGGTACGGGCCATCCCGACCCGCGCCTTCCACGTCGCTCTCCCTGAGCCGTCTTCCCTGACGTGGTGCCCCGTGCACCGCCCGGTGCGTTCCGCACCGTGTCCCAGCCCCGCCTCGATCCGGGCCCGAAAGCGGTGTTCCCCTCACCGTTTCATGCCCCGGACCTGCCTCGGGCTTCCGTGCCGCGCCTCCTGCGCTGCCGCCCTTCCTGCGGCGCGGCCTGTCTGCCGCTTCCCGTTCCCTCCTGCATGGGCGCACAGTGTATACAGCTGTTTCATGACAGCCATGCGCCATCAGGCGGTTTCGGCTGCGCCATCCGCTGAATCGACCATCAGAAATTTCTTATCCCGGAAACGACCGGTTCACCCGTGGCCGGCACCGCTTCCGGCGGAGCCTGCGACATGCGCGAGCTTTATCCCGACATCCGTCCGTATGCGACGCGCCGCCTGCCGGTCAGCCCGCTGCACACGCTGTACGTCGAGGAAACCGGCACGCCCGGCGGCCTGCCGGTGCTGTTCCTGCACGGCGGCCCCGGGGCCGGCTGCCAGCCGGTGCACCGGCGGTTTTTCGATCCGCTGCGCTATCGCATCGTGCTGTTCGACCAGCGCGGCGCCGGTCAGAGCACGCCGCACGCCGAGCTGACCGACAACACCACGACGGCGCTGATCGCCGATATCGAACTGCTGCGCAAGACGCTCGGCATCGAGCGCTGGGTGGTGTTCGGCGGCTCCTGGGGCTCGACGCTGGCGCTCGCCTACGCCGAGGCCCACCCGGAGCGCGTGCTCGGGCTGGTGCTGCGCGGCATCTTCCTGTGCCGGCCGCAGGACATCCGCTGGTTCTATCAGTCCGGGGCCGGGCGGCTGTTCCCGGAGGCCTGGGAGGACTATCTGGCACCGATCCCGGAGACCGAGCGCGGCGATCTGGTCTCGGCCTACTACCGGCGCCTGACCGGCGATGACGAGGTCGAGCGCATGCGCTGCGCCAAGGCCTGGTCGGTCTGGGAGGGCACGACGCTGACGCTGCGCCCGAGTCCGCACACGGTCGATCACTTCGCCGATCCGCACATGGCGCTGTCGCTGGCGCGCATCGAGTGCCACTACTTCATGCACGACAGCTTCCTCGCGCCCGACCAGCTGGTGCGCGATGTCAGCCGCCTCGCCGGCATCCCCGGCTACATCGTCCACGGCCGCTACGACGTGATCTGCCCGCTCGACGGCGCCTGGGCGCTGCACCGCGCCTGGCCGGGCTCGCAGCTCGACATCATCGCCGATGCCGGCCACGCGGCGACCGAGCCCGGCATCATCGACGCGCTGGTGCGCGCCACCGACGCACTCGCCGACCACTACCGGTGATCGGGCTGCTGCAGCGCGTCACGCGCGCGCAGGTGACGGTCGCCGGCGAGCCGGTCGGTGCGATCGCGGCCGGGCTGCTGGTGCTGGTCGGCGTCGAGCGCGGCGACGGCGAGGCGCAGGCCGCGCGCCTGCTCGAACGCCTGCTCGGCTACCGCGTCTTCGCCGATGCCGACGGGCGCATGAACCGCAGCCTCGCCGATACCGGCGGCGGCCTGCTGCTGGTGCCGCAGTTCACGCTGCCGGCCGATACGCAGAAGGGCACGCGCCCGAGCTTCACGCCGGCGGCGGCACCGGCCGACGGCGAGCGGCTGTTCCGGCATCTGCTCGGGCTCGCCGAAGCCGCGCACGCCCCGGTCGCGAGCGGGCGCTTCGGCGCCGACATGCAGGTCGAACTGGTCAACGACGGACCGGTGACCTTCTGGCTGCGCGTGCCGCCGCCCGGGCCGGCAGACTGACGCGCACAGGAAAAAGGCGGCGCCCCGCAGGGAGCGCCGCCTCGTGCGAAGGGCATCCGCGGCCGGCCGTCGCGCACGACGAATCCGGCTGCGGGCCGCGCCGCGATCAGAGCGTCTTGACGAAGCCGATCAGCTCGGCGAGCACCTTCTGCGCGTCGCCGTACACCATGCGCGTGTTGTCGAGGTAGAACAGGTGGTTCTCGATGCCCGAGAAGCCTGCGCCCTGACCGCGCTTGATCACCAGCACGTTCCTGGCCTGGTCGGCGTTCAGCACCGGCATGCCGTAGATCGGGCTGTTCGGATCGGACTTGGCGACCGGGTTGACGACGTCATTGGCGCCGATGACCAGCACCACGTCGGTCGACGCGAACTCGTTGTTGATCTCGTCGAGGTCGAAGATCTTGTCGTACGGCACGCCGGCCTCGGCGAGCAGCACGTTCATGTGGCCGGGCATGCGGCCGGCGACCGGATGGATCGCGAACTTGACCTCGACGCTGTTCTCTTCGAGCAGCTCGGCGAGCTCCCAGACCTTGTGCTGGGCCTGCGCGACTGCCATGCCGTAGCCGGGCACGATGATGACCTTGGCCGCGTAGGCCATCATCACCGCCGCATCCTGCGGCTCGCTGGCCTTCATCGAGCCCTTGACCTCTTCCTCGGCCGTCGCACCGCTGCCGCCGCCGAAGTTCGAGAACAGCACGTTGCTGATCGGGCGGTTCATGGCCTTCGCCATCAGCTGCGTCAGCAGCGAACCGGCCGCACCGACGACGGTTCCGGCGATGATCATCGCCGCGTTCTGCATCACGTAGCCTTCAAACGCGACCGCAAGACCGGTGAAGGCGTTGAACAGCGAGATGACCACCGGCATGTCGGCACCGCCGATCGGCAGCGCCATCATCGCGCCGAAGGCGAGCGCCAGCAGGAAGAAGGCGATGATGCTGAACGCACCGGGCTGGCTCGCGCCCATGACGATCAGCCCGAACAGCAGCGCCAGCACGAACACGCCGAGGTTGACGAGCTTCTGCCTCGGGAAGCGGATCGCCTTCTTCATGCGTCCGTCGAGCTTGGCCCACGCGACCACCGAGCCCGAGAACGACACGGCGCCGATCAGCGCACCGAGCACGCCGAGCAGCGCATGCACGGCACCGTGGCTGCCACCCTTGAGCAGCTCGACCGCGGCGATGCAGGCCGCGGCACCGCCGCCCATGCCGTTGTAGATCGCGATCATCTGCGGCATGTCGGTCATCGCGACCTTCTTGCCGCTGACCCAGGCCGCATAGGAACCGACGCCGATCGCGACCAGGATCAGCAGGTAGTTCGACAGGCCCGGGTACAGGAAGGTGACCAGCGTGGCGAGCGCCATGCCGGCACCGGCCCAGACGATGCCGCTGCGCGCCGTCTTCGGCGAGGACATGCGCTTGAGGCCGAGGATGAACAGCGCCGCGGCCGCGAAGTAGACAATCTGGATGAGTCCGGCCACGTTCGCTTACTCCTTGCTCGACTTGAACATTTCGAGCATGCGCTCGGTGACCACGTAGCCGCCGACCGCATTGCCGGCGGCGAGCACGACGCCGATGAAGCCGAGCAGCTGCTCCAGGCCGGTCTGCGCGTGGCCGAGCGCGACCATCGCGCCGACGACGACGATGCCGTGCACGAAGTTCGAGCCTGACATCAGCGGCGTGTGCAGGATGACCGGCACGCGGCCGATGATCTCGTAGCCGGTGAAGGCGGCGAGCATGAAGATGTACAGCGCGGCGAAACCTTCGATCATGACGCTCACCCCACCAGCTTGCGGGTCGGTTCGTGACGGATCTGGCCGTCGTGCGTGAGGCAGCTCCTGGCGATGACCTCGTCGTTCCAGTCGAGCGCGAGCTCGCCGTTCTTCACGAACGGGGACAGGAAATTGAAGACGTTCTTCGCGTAGGTCTCGCTCGCGTGCACCGGGATCAGGCTCGGCACGTTCAGCGGACCGTGGATGGTCACGTCGTTGTGCTCGATGGTCTGGCCGGGCTCGGTCAGCTCGCAGTTGCCGCCGGTTTCGGCGGCGAGATCGACGATGACGGCCCCGGGCTTCATCGCCTCGACCATCGCCTTCGTGACGATCTTCGGCGCCGGACGGCCCGGGATCGCGGCGGTGGTGATCACCGCTGAGGCAGCGGCGATGTGGCGCGCGAGCACCTCGGCCTGGCGGGCGATTTCCTCCTTGGTCAGCTCGCGGGCATAGCCGCCCTGACCGGAGGCATCGACGCCGGTGTCGATCAGCTTGGCACCGAGCGACTCGACCTGCTCCTTGGCCGCAGCGCGGATGTCGTAGGCCTCGACCATCGCGCCGAGGCGCTTGCAGGTCGCGATCGCCTGCAGGCCGGCGACGCCGGCACCGACGACGACGACCTTGGCCGGGCGGATGGTGCCGGCGGCCGTGGTCAGCATCGGGAAGAAGAAGCTCGCGAGGCTCGCGGCCATCAGCGCGACCTTGTAGCCGGCGATCGCCGCCTGCGAGGACAGCGCATCCATCGACTGCGCGCGCGAGATGCGCGGCAGCAGCTCGAACGCGAAGCTCGTGATCTTCTTGTCGCGCAGGCGCCGGATGACCTCGGCGTTGCGGTGCGGGGCGAGGAAGCCGATCAGCACCGAGCCGTCGCGCAGCTGCTCGACCTCTTCGAGGCTCGGCGGCTGCACGCGCACGGTGACATCGGCCGCGGCCAGCGCCGCGACGATGTCGTCGACGAGCTTCGCGCCCTTTTCGTATTGCGCATCGCCAAAATGCGAGCCGCAGCCGGCGCCGCGCTCGATCTGCACTTCGGCGCCGAGGCGCTGGAAGCGCTCGGCGACGCTGGGGTCGAGCGCAACGCGGCGCTCGCCCGTCCAGGTCTCTTTCGGGACCACCAGACGTAAGGTCATGTAAGCGTTCTCCAGACGGCAACACACCGGCCCGCAGAGCGGGACGGACGAGTGCCGGGGGTTCAAGGCGGATGGCCCGCTCCGGGCGTGCCGGAGGGGCGGCAGACTAGAGTCTTTGCTCTAAAACGTCTGCAATCGGTCCGGATATGGTATCCGATGGCTTTTGCACTGCGAAAGTCGTGCCCGCACTACCCCTGCGTCGTCGACTGGTGTATCTAGGCGGCTGGCCCAAAAGGCCGGACGGTGCCGTGCGTGCGCATCCGCAGATCGCCGCCGTCACCGTGCCTTCATCCGCCGCCGCGACACGGGCGGCCACGTCTGCACGACGGGAGGGATGATGTACGGTCTGGATCAGCCGGTGCTGCGCACCGACATCTCCGGCATGCCGCTGGAGTGGATCGACTACCAGGAAGCCGTGCGCCTGCACTGCGCCGGGCATGTCGCCTTCACGGCCGGCACGCTGCTGTACACGCTGCGCGGCGGCTGCAACGCCGTCACCGGCCGGCGCAGCCTGATCCCGGTCCACGCCGTGCTCGCGACCTTCGGCGGGCGCTACGCCAGCCTGCGCCTGCGCCCCGGTTACGTGCCGCCGCTGTCGAACCCGGCGCTGTTCCGGCGCGACTTCAACGTCTGCCTGTACTGCGGCGACAGCTTTCCGGTGCGCGAACTGTCGCGCGACCACGTGACGCCGCTGGTGCAGGGCGGGCGCGATCGCTGGAGCAACGTCGTCACCGCCTGCCGGCGCTGCAATCACCTGAAGGGCGGGCGCACGCCCGAGCAGGCGCACATGCCGCTGCTCGCCGTGCCGTTCGCGCCGACGCACGCCGAATACGTCTATCTGCAGGGCCGGCGCATCCTCGCCGACCAGATGGAATTCCTGCGCGCGCACTTCCCGCGCAGCAGCCCGCTGCATGACCGCCTGGCCCGCGCCGGCGCCAGCGTGCCGCCGGTCTGCTGAAGTCTTCCCCAAGTAATCGATACGGAAGCCTCCCGATGACCGACGCCCACCGGGCCGTCGTGCGCTGGCAGCGTGCGACGGCCGACTTCGATGCGAAGACCTTCGAGCGCACCCACACCATCGTCTACGACGGCGGCGAACAGGTGCGCGCCTCGACGGCGCCGGAATACGGCGGCGATGCCAGCGCGGTCGATCCCGAACAGGGGCTGGTCGGTGCGCTGGCGAGCTGCCACATGCTGACCTTCCTGACCATCGCCGCCCTGAAGCGCATCGTCGTCGATGCCTACGAGGACGAGGCCAGCGCCGAGACCGGCCGCAATGCCGACGGCCGCATGATGGTCACGCGCGTGACGCTGCGTCCGCGCGTGCGCTTCGCGCCCGGCCACGAGCAGGACGCCTCCGCGCTCGATGCGCTGCACGCGCGCGCACACGGCAACTGCTTCATCGCCAATTCGCTGCGCAGCGTGGTCTCGATCGAACCACGCTGATTTTCGGCCGGCTGCGGCTCAGGCGCCGCGTCGGGGCCGGAAGGACAGGACGCGATGCGTCTCGCCGCTGATAGCGCTACCGGCCGGAAGCTGCGGCAGCGGCGCATGGAAGCGGATCAGGCCGCAGGCCGGACAGCGCTGGTACGGCGCCGCCTGCGGGCCACGCCATTGCAGGGCACCACCGCAGCCGTCGCAACGATCGGCGAGGCGCACCGGCGCCGGACATCGCGCACCGGACACCAGCCGCATCATCGCCACCACGTTGTCGAGCAGCACATGCTGGGCATGCAGCCAGACGCGGGCATTCATGTCGAACCACAGCGGTAACATTGAGCGTTTTCTCCTGAGCGGCGGGCCTGGTCTGTAGCCGGGTTTGAGCGCCTTGCGGACCGGACCTGCAGCCTTACGCCACAGGTCCTGACCACAATCCCCATTAAGCAATTGACGCGCCAAATATTACCGTTTGTTCATTACGGTATTTTAAGGTCGCGCGCCCGGTCGAAAACTGGCACAGGCTCTGGATTTGTCAATAAGGCGACTGCCGATCGGTATTCCGGCCCGGGTGACAGTGGTGCGTCAAAATCGTGACATCCCTGCTGCTGCCGTCACCGGATGCAGCGGCGCCGTACCACGACCATACTGACGCCGACCCTTCCCGCCCGAGGTATGCCATGCACATCCGGAATCTGATCCGCGAATGGGAGCGCGCCGGTGTCCGCACGCTGACGGTCGAATCCTGCTGCGTGCAGCTGCCGCTGCACGATGCCGCGCGGCTGGCGGCGCTCGCCGAGATGTATCCGCTGAAGAGCCGTGCCGAACTCATCACCGAACTGCTGTCGGCCGCGCTCGATCAGGTCGAGGCGGCGTTCCCGTACGTGCAGGGCTCGCGGGTGATCGCCGAGGACGAACAGGGCGATCCGATGTACGAGGATGCCGGCCTGACGCCGCTGTTCCTGCGCCTGACCAAGCGTCACGCCGCGCGGCTGGCCGAGGAATCGGCGCAGCAGAAGGACGGCGCGTGAACGGCCGTGCGGCCGGCGACGCTTGCGCGGTGCAACATTATTTGTCGCCGGCGCGGATCGCCGGCTTGGCAAGGCAAACCGGAGCGATACACTAGCGGGGCTTTGTTGCGGGCATGTCTGTCCGCGTTGTTTTTTTGCCTGACTGTTTAGGAGCCGAACATGAAGAACCTGATCAAGCTGTCCGCCCTCGCCGGCCTGTCCGTCCTCGCTGTCGGCTGCGCCAGCACCAGCGACCTCGAAGCCGTGCGCGCCGAGGCCCAGTCGGCCAAGGCCACCGCCAACCAGGCGCTGGCGACCGCCAACGAGGCCAAGTCGATCGCGATGGACACCAACGAGAAGCTGAGCCGCATGTTCAAGAAGAGCATGTACAAGTAAGTCGCCCGCCGACCGAACGTCCTGCTTCAAAAAAAGGCCGGGTTCCCCCCGGCCTTTTTGCTGCCCGGCACCCTGGCTCTCAGGGTCTCTCAGGCGTCGCAGCCGCTCGCGTAGTCGCCGAACCAGTCGCCGGCCGGCACCGGGCGGCCGTACAGATAGCCCTGCCGGCGCACGCCGGGATGACTGCGCAGCCAGTCGGCGTGCACGGCGGTCTCGACGCCCTCGGCGACCACCTCCAGACGCAGGTGGCCGGCCACCGACACGATCAGCCCGACCAGCGCCGCATCGTCGGCGTCGTGCGGTGCTTCGAGGATGAAGCTGCGGTCGATCTTCAGCTCGTGCAGCGGCAGGCGCTTCAGGTAGGTGAGGCTCGAATAGCCGGTGCCGAAATCATCGATCGAGAAGCGCACGCCAAGCGCCCCGAGCGCGGCCATGCGCTCGGCGACGACTTCGGGATCATGCACCAGCACGCCTTCGGTCAGCTCGATGACCAGCCGCCGGGCGCTGTCCGGGTGCGGAGCGAGCAGCGTGCGCAGTTCGTCGACGAAGCCGGGGCTTGCGAACATGCGCGGGCTGACGTTGACCGACAGCGTCGGTGCCGGCCGGCAGCCGGCGCTGCGGGCAAGCAGCGCGACGACCTCGCCGAGCACCCAGCGGTCGAGCTGCACGATCAGCTCCGTGCACTCGGCGATCGGGATGAACTCGCCCGGCGGCACCAGCCCGCGCTGCGGGTGCTGCCAGCGCAGCAGCGCCTCGGCGCCGGTGATGCGGCCGTCTTGATCGACCTGCGACTGCAGGTACACACGCAGCTCGCCGGCATTGATCGCATGATGCAGTTCCTGTTCGAGCCGGAAGCGATGCTCGACGCTCTCTCCCATGCGCTCGTCGAAGAACACGATCGACTGGCCGCCGGTCTCGGGATCGCCGGCGCGGTGACGTGCGGTCTGCGCCCGGCGCAGGACCTCGCCGGCCTCGTCGTTCTCGTACTTCGGAAACAGCGTGATGCCGATGCCGAGGCCCAGGCGCAGCACCGAGCCGGCGATTTCCAGCGGTTCGGCCACTGCAGCGCCCAGCTGCCCGGCGACCCGCCGCGCGTGATGGGCGGCACTCTCGCGCGAGTCGTACACCCCTGCGAGCACGACCGCGAACTCGTCGCCGTCCAGGCGTGCCAGCGTGTCGCCGGTGCACAACTGCCGTCGCAGGCGGCTGGCGACCACGCCGAGCACGGCATCGGCAACCTGCGCGCCCAGCGCCTCGTTCAGCGCCCCGAAGCGTTCGATGTCGAGCACCATCGCCACGGCCACGCGCGTGTCGCACTGGCCGAGCTTCAGCGTCTGGCGCAGGCGGTCGGTCAGCAGCAGGCGGTTCGGCAGGCCGGTCAGCGCGTCGTGCCAGGTCAGGTAGTCCATGCGCTCCTGCACCTGGCGGATC
>NZ_DAOLKE010000133.1:0-7036 GCF_035331805.1 Plasticicumulans sp.
AGGCGGTGTGCGGTGGCGCCCGCGCCGGCGCGCACGCCATAATCCGCCGCCCGCCCGGCGGCGCGTGCCCTTTCCGCGCCCTCCCGCGCCCCTCCCGCGCCTGCATGCGCGCCGCACCGGATCGCCCCGTGAGCCAGCCGACGCCCGAGACCCCCGTCACCGAAATCAAGCGCCCGCGCGGCATCTACCTGCTGCCGAACCTGTTCACGACCGCGGCGCTGTTCGCCGGCTTCTACGGCGTGCTGGCGGCGATGAACGGCCGCTACGAGGCCGCAGCCGTCGCGATCTTCGTCGCGATGATCCTCGATGGTCTCGACGGGCGCGTGGCGCGCATGACGCACACCGAAAGCGAGTTCGGCGTGCAGTACGACAGCCTCTCCGACATGGTCTCGTTCGGCGTCGCGCCGGGGCTGATCATGTACCAGTGGACGCTGTCGGGCCTCGGCAAGGCCGGGTGGCTGGCGGCCTTCGTGTATACGGCCGGCGCGGCGCTGCGTCTGGCGCGCTTCAACGTGCAGGTCGGCAGCATCGACAAGCGCTACTTCATGGGCCTGCCGAGCCCGTCGGCGGCGGCCGTGACCATGGGGCTGGTGTGGATCGGCACCGATCTCGGCCTCGATCCGGCGACGCTGGAGCTGCCGGCCTTCGTGCTGACGCTCGGCGCCGGCCTGCTGATGGTCAGCAACTTCCTGTTCCACAGCTTCAAGAAGATCGACCTCAACGGCAAGGTGCCCTTCGTCGTCGTCACCGTCGTGATGCTCGGCTTCGGGCTCGCCTACCTGCAGACGCCGGCGATGGTGTTCGGCGGCTTCCTGATCTACGCGCTGTCCGGGCCGACGCTGGCCATCGTGCGCTGGCGCCGCCGCCGTCGCCGTCACGAGCCCGACGCCGGCTCAGGTGGCTGAAGGCGCGGCTTCGGGCGCCGGCGTCAGGGCCGCGCGCAGCCGGTACCACAGCCGGCCGAGCAGTTCGTGGCTCGCATACCAGGCCTCCCAGGCCGCGCCGGCCTGCGGCAGCCAGTCGGCCGCTTCGGTCGTGGCTTCCACGCCCGGCGGCGGCGTCCACAGGAAGGACTGCGTCGGGGCCGGCACCGCATCGACGCCGGCGCGCGCGAAGGCTTCGAGCGCGCGCGGCAGATGCGCGGCGTGGCTGACCAGCAGCACGCGCTGCACGCCCTGCGCGGCCAGCATCGGCGCGCTGTAGGCGGCGTTCTCGCGGGTGTTCTGCGAGCGGTCCTCGGTCCAGACCTCGCGCACGCCGTATTCCTCGCTGAGCACCGCCGCCATGCGTGCGGCCTCGGACGGCTCGCGGCCGTGATCGCGGTAGCCGCCGCTGACCAGCACCGGCAGCCCGGTCAGGCGCTGCAGCCGGGCGCCGTAGCGCAGCCGCGCCAGCGTGATCGCATTCAGGTCGATCGGCCCGTATTCGGGCGCGCGCACGCTCAGGCCGCCGGCGAGCACGACGATGGCCTCGGCGCCGCTCTCCCGGATGGCTTCATCGGACAGCACCGGCGGCGGCGCCAGCGCGCGGTTCAGCGTCGCCGCCATCTGCGGCGTCGACAGCAGCCAGGCGGCGAGCAGGCCGGTCGTGATCAGCGCGCTGCCGAGCCGCGGCCGGCGCAGGCGCAGCAGCAGCCCGAGCAGCGCGAGGCACAGCGGGCCGCCGGGAGGCAGCAGGAAGAGTTCCAGCATCGGTCGCGTGTCCTCAGCAGGCCAGAAAGGGCGGCCGAGGATTCCAGAGGCCGGCGCCCCGCGACAAGCGCCGATGCGCGCCGGCGACGGGTTTCAGCCGCCGCTGCCGCCGCTGTAGCGGATGCGGTAGATGCGCCCGCCCTGGTCATCGGAGAGCAGCAGCGAGCCGTCCGGCAGTTCGAGCAGGTAGGCCGGCCGGCCGCTGACCTCGCCGTCGCGCTCGAAGCCGATCAGGAAGGGCCGGTAGTCCTCGGGCCGGCCATCGACCACGTCGGCCATCATCACGCGGTAGCCGCTCTTGCGGCTGCGGTTCCAGGAGCCGTGCTCGGCGACGAACACGCGCCCGCGGTACTCGGCCGGAAACTGCCGGCCGCCGTAGAACAGGATGCCGAGCGGCGCGACGTGGGCGTCGAGGCGCAGCGCCGGGGCCGAGTAGTCGTCGCAGCTGCGCCCGCGCCCGTACTGCGGGTCCGGCAGGCGGCCGCCGTGGCAGTACGGGAAGCCGAAGTGCGCGCCCGGCGTGATCAGGATGTCGATCTCGTCCGGCGGCTGGTCGTCGCCGAGCCAGTCGCGGCCGTTGTCGGTCAGCCAGAGTTCGCGCGTGCCGGGGCGCCACGCGAAGCCGACGCTGTTGCGCAGGCCGCGGGCGACGGTTTCCTCGTCGCGGCCTTCGGCGTTCATGCGCCGCAACTCGGCGTAGCCGGGGGCTTCGCAGACGTTGCACGGCGCGCCGATCGACAGATACAGCTTGCCGTCCGGGCCGAAGGCGAGATAACGCCAGCCGTGGGCGCTGTCGCGCGGCAGGTCCTTGCGCAGCACCTGCGGCGCGACCGGCTGGCCGAAGCTCGCCTCGACGCGCGCGAAGCGCAGCAGCCGGTCGACATCGGCGACGTACAGCGCATCGCCGCGCACGGCGAGACCGTTCGGCATGGTGAGGCCGGTGGCCAGCGTCCAGCGCGCATCGGCGCGGCCGTCGCCATCGGTGTCGCGCAGCGCCGTGACCGTGCCGGCGCGGCGCGAGCCGACGTAGACGGTGCGTCCGTCGCCACCGAGCACCAGCGTGCGGGCGTCCTCCAGCTCGGCCCAGAGTTCGATCGTGAAGCCCGGCGGCAGCACCAGGGCGCGGGGGACTTCGGCGGCGCGGGCCGCAGGCAGCAGCGCAGCGAGCGCGGCCAGCAGACAGCAGAGACGGCGAAGCACTGAGGACATCTGCGGACTCCGATGAAAGCGGGGGGGCGGCCGGAGCTTTGACCGCGATCAGGACAAGCCGGGCATGCCTGTGATGCAATGCGGTGTCAGGCACAGGGCGCTTGCGCCCATGCACAGCGCCAGAAAGAAGGATATTGATCGCATGTCACTCCCCCCGCACGACTTCCCGCACCTCGTGCACGAACTCCCGGAATTTCGCGAGCGCATCCGGGTTCTGCAGGCGGAAGACGCACACTTCGCACGGCTCTACGAACGCTACCTCGACGTGAGCCGCGAGCTGCACGGCCTCGGGCAGGACGGCGAGCCCCTCACCGGTCAGGCCGCAGTGCTGGCGAGCCGGCGCGTACACCTGAAGGGCGTGCTCTACGAGATGCTGCGCGGCGACTGAGGGAGCGGATGCACGGGTTTACGGCCGCCGGAGCCTTGACTACAGTGCTGCGCCCCGTGCAAGAGCGGATCTGCTGCATGAGTCACCCAGACAGTCATTCCGATGACGAGCGCCGCCGCACGCTGGCAGACGAGCTGATCGAGGCCGGACGCTTCTTCTTCGCGCGCGGCTGGGTGCCGGCGACCAGCGGCAACTTCTCGGCGCGCGCCGGTGACGACGACGTGCTGATCACGGTCTCGGGCCGGCACAAGGGCCGGCTCGGCACCGACGACCTGATGCACATCGACCTGCACGGCCGCCCGGCCCGGGCCGGTCAGCGTTCCTCGGCCGAAACCGGCCTGCACCTGCAGCTGTACCGGCGCGATCCGGCCATCGGCGCTGTGCTGCACACGCACTCGGTCAACGCGACGGTGCTGTCGATGCTCGCCGGCGGGGCACTGGTGCTGCGCGATCTCGAAGTGCTGAAGGCTTTCCCGGGCATCGCCACGCACGAAAGCGCCGTGTGCGTGCCGGTGCTCGCCAACGATCAGGACATCGCGCGCCTCGCCGCGCGCGTCGCCGAAGTGCTCGATCGTGATCCGGGCTGCTGCGGCTATCTGATCGCCGGCCACGGCTTCTACACCTGGGGCGCGACGGTCGCCGACGCGGTACGCCACGTCGAGGCCTTCGAGTTCCTGTTCGAATGCGAATCCCTGATGCGGAGGATGGGCAGACCATGAGCAAGCTGCGTGTTTACCGGGACGACGCCCCGGACACCCCGATCGTCGAACACACGCTCGGCGCCGACATCGCGCTGGAGCTCGAAGGCCCGGAGGTGCTGTTCTCGCGCTGGGAGGCCGACCGTGAACTGCCGGCCGATGCCAGCAACGACGACATCATCGGTGCCTACCGCGCGCAGATCGACGTGCTGATGACGCGCTACGGCTTCCACGCCGTCGATGTCGTCAACGTCACGCCGACGCACCCGGACAAGGACGCGCTGCGCCAGAAGTTCCTGAGCGAGCACACGCACTCGGACTACGAGGTGCGCTTCTTCGTCGAGGGCAGCGGCCAGTTCTACATCCACCACGCCGATCGCGTGTACATGATCTTCTGCCAGGCCGGCGACCTGCTGAGCATCCCGGCGAACATGACGCACTGGTTCGACATGGGGCCGAACCCGAGCTTCAAGTGCATCCGGCTGTTCACGACGCCCGAGGGCTGGGTCGCGAACTTCACCGGCAGCGACATCGCCGAGCACTTCCCGCGGCTGGTCAACTGAGCCGGCACGGCAGCGCATGTCCGTGGCGATCCGCGCGATCCTGACCGACATCGAAGGCACGACCAGCTCGATCGCCTTCGTGCACGAGGTGCTGTTCCCGTATGCGCGCGCGCGGCTGCCCGCCTGGCTGGCCGCGCACGCCGGCGAGCCGGAAGTCGCCGGACAGCTCGCCGCGACCCGTGCCGAGGCCGGTCTGCCGCCGGAGGCGCCGCTTGCGCAGGTCATCGAAGTGCTGCTCGGCTGGATCGACGCCGATCGCAAGGCCACGCCGCTGAAGGCGCTGCAGGGCCGGCTGTGGGCCGACGGCTACGCGGCCGGCGATTTCCACGGCCACGTCTATGCCGACGTGCCGCCCTGCCTGCGCGCCTGGCAGGCGGCCGGTCTCGTGCTCGCGGTGTATTCGTCCGGCTCGGTGCAGGCGCAGCAGCAGCTGTTCGCGCATACCGCCTGCGGTGACCTGACGCCGCTTTTTTCGGCGTACTTCGACACGCGCATCGGCCACAAGCGCGAGCCGGCGTCCTACACGGCGATCTGCGCCGCGCTCGGCCTCGCGCCGGCCGGGGTGCTGTTCCTGTCCGACATCACCGAAGAACTCGACGCCGCGCGCAGCGCAGGGCTTGCGACCGTGCAGCTCGTGCGCGACGGCACACCCGATCCGCAGGCCGCGCACCGGCAGGTCACCGCCTTCACCGCCATCGACCCGTACGCCTGAGCCGCCGCCGGCGCTTGTCGTGCGCCGGCGACCGGCTGCTATGCTCGGGCGCAACGCGATCGTCACCGATCCGTCGCCCGCACGTTCACGCTCACGCCCCGCCAGACGAGACCTGATGACTCCCGAGACTCCCGAACCGGTCCCGGCGCTGGAAATCGTCGACCTGCACAAATGCTTCGGCTCGCTCGAAGTGCTGAAGGGCATCTCGCTGAGCGCCCGCGACGGTGACGTGATCTCGGTGCTCGGGTCCTCCGGCTCCGGCAAGAGCACCTGCCTGCGCTGCATCAACCTGCTCGAACAGCCGACCTCCGGCACGATCCGGGTCAAGGGCGAGACGCTGAAGCTCGCGCGCGACCGCGGCGGCCAGCTCGCCAGCACCGACCCGAAGCAGCTCGCGCGCATCCGCTCGCGGCTGGCGATGGTGTTCCAGAGCTTCAACCTGTGGGCGCACATGACCGTGCTCGACAACCTGATCGAGGCGCCGGTGCACGTGCTCAAACTCGGGCGCGCCGAGGCGATCGAGCGCGCCGAGCGCCTGCTGCACAAGGTCGGCCTGTACGAGCGGCGCAACTACTATCCGGCGCACCTCTCCGGCGGCCAGCAGCAGCGCGCGGCGATCGCGCGGGCGCTGGCGATGGAGCCCGATGCCATCCTGTTCGACGAACCGACCTCGGCGCTCGATCCCGAGCTGGTCGGCGAGGTGCTGAAGGTCATGCGCGTGCTCGCCGAGGAAGGCCGCACGATGATCGTCGTCACGCACGAGATGGGCTTCGCGCGCGAGGTCTCCAGCCGCGTCGTGTTCCTGCACCAGGGCCGGGTCGAGGAAGACGGCCCGCCCGCCGAGGTGTTCGGCCACCCCCGTTCCGAGCGCTGCCGGCAGTTCCTGTCCGGCAAGCTCAAGGGCTGACGCCGGTCCGGCCGCCAGAGCGTCCGCCCGCCCGTCCGCATCGTCACGTTCATCCCCGGAGGCTTGCGTACCAACATGAAGAAGATCGCCCTCGCTGCGCTTGGCTGCGTGCTCGCACTCGGTATCGGTTTCGGCAGCGTCGCCGACGCGAAGGAATGGAAGAAGGTGCGCATCGCCACCGAGGGCGCCTATCCCCCGTTCAACTTCGTCGATGCCGACGGCAAGCTCGCCGGCTTCGAGATCGACCTCGCCAACGCGCTGTGCGCCGAGATGAAGGTCGAATGCACGCTGGTCAAGCAGGACTGGGACGGCATGATCCCGGCGCTGAAGGCGCGCAAGTACGACCTGATCATGGCCTCGATGTCGATCACCGACGAGCGCAAGCAGCAGGTCGATTTCTCCGACTGGTACTACCGGATGCCGGCGCGCTTCGTCGCCAAGAAGGGCGCCGGCCTGACCGTCACCCCCGAAGGGCTCAAGGGCAAGACCATCGGCGTGCAGCGCGAGACGGTCTCCGACAAGTTCCTGACCGACAACTACGGATCGAGCGTGACGATCAAGCGCTACGCGACCCAGGACGAGGTCTACCTCGACCTGACCGCCGGCCGGCTCGATGCCTACGTCGCCGACATCATCGTCAGCCGCGATGCCTTCCTGTCCAAGCCCGAAGGCAAGGACTACGAGTTCACCGGCCCCGAGTTCAGCGATCCGAAGTGGTTCGGCGACGGCATCGGCGCGGCGATGCGCAAGCAGGACAACGACCTGACGGCGCTGTTCAACAAGGCGCTGAAGGCGCTGATCGCCAACGGCACCTACCAGAAGGTCGCGGCGAAGTACCCGGACTTCGATTCGTATCTGCGCAAGTGAG
>NZ_DAOLKE010000133.1:7136-9055 GCF_035331805.1 Plasticicumulans sp.
CCATTCCACCCGGACGCTTGCCGATGCTCGATTTCCACGGATACGGCGCCTCGGTGTTCGAAGGCGCATGGCTGACGCTCGAAGTGGCGCTGATGTCGCTGGTGGTCGCCGTCGCGCTCGGCCTTGCCGGTGCGCTGGCGAAGCTGTCGCGCTCGCTGGTGCTGCGCACGATCGCCGGGCTGTACACGACCATCATCCGCGGCATGCCCGATCTGGTGCTGATGCTGCTGATCTACTTCGGCGGCCAGACGCTGGTGAACGTCATCAGCGATGCGCTCGGCTGGGAGTACATCGACATCAACCCCTTCGTCGCCGGCGTGCTGACCATCGGCCTGATCTTCGGCGCCTACATGACCGAGACCTTCCGCGGCGCGCTGATGGCGGTGCCGAAGGGCCAGCTCGAAGCCGGCTACGCCTACGGCATGAGCGCCACGCAGGTGTTCGTGCGCATCCACCTGCCGCAGATGCTGCGCTACGCGCTGCCGGGCTTCGGCAACAACTGGCTGGTGCTGCTGAAGACCACGGCGCTGGTGTCGGTGATCGGTCTCGATGACATCGTGCGCAAGGCCCAGCTCGCCGCCGGCGCCACGCGCCTGCCGTTCACGTTCTACGGCGCCGTGCTGCTCGGTTTTCTGGCGTTCACGACCGTCTCGGTGCTGCTGCTGCGCTGGGCCGAACGCCGCTACAGCCTCGGCTACGAGCGGATGGAGTGAGCGGCGATGGAATTCGGCGTCATCCTCGACAACTGGCCGCTGTACCTCGAAGGCCTGGTCACGACGGTCGAGCTGACCGGTCTGTGCCTGATCCTCGGCCTGCTGCTCGCGATCCCGCTCGGCACCGTGCAGGCGGTCGGGCCGCTGTGGGCGCGCGGCCTGGTGTTCGCGTACAGCTACGTGTTCCGCGGCACGCCGCTGCTGGTGCAGACCTTCCTGATCTACTACGGCCTCGGCCAGTTCGAGGCCGTGCAGCAGAGCGTGTTCTGGCCGCTGCTGAAGGAAGCCTACTGGTGTGCGCTGATCGCGTTCACGCTCAACACCGGCGCCTACACCACCGAGATCATCCGCGGCTCGATCGTGACCATGCCGCGCGGCGAGATCGAGGCCGCGCGCGCCTGCGGCATGGACACCTTGCTGATGCTGCGGCGCATCGTGCTGCCGAGCGCCTTCCGCCGCGCGCTGCCGGCCTACGGCAACGAGGTCATCTTCATGCTGCAGGGCTCGTCGATCGCCTCGACGATCACGCTGGTGGACCTGACCGGGGCCGCGCGCGTGATCAACTCGCGCTACTACCTGCCGTATGAGGCTTTCCTGACCGCCGGCCTGCTGTACATGGCGCTGTCCTTCCTGCTGTTCGCGGGCTTCCGCAAGCTCGAACAGCGCTGGTTCGCGCACCTGCGGCCGCGGGAGCATTGAGGCCCCGCAACCGTGAACACCGGGTCTGGCGCCCGCTGCGCGCGCCGGCCGGCCCCGCTTCAGTCCAGCAGCATCTCCACTGCGGCCGCAAAGTCATCGGCGAGCCCCGCCCGCGGACACTTGCGCTCGTCGCCATCCCGGTACTTGCCGGTGCGTACCAGCACTGCGGCGCCGAGGCCGGCGGCGAGCGCGGCGGCGACATCGGCCTCCGCATCGTCGCCGATCATCGCCACGCGCTGCGGCGGCAGGCCGAGCCGCGCGCAGCCGGTCTCGAACATCGCCTGCGCCGGCTTGCCGATGATGGTCGCGCTGACGCCGCTCGCGTATTCGAGCGCGGCGCGGAACGGGCCGATGTCGAGCGCGAGCCGCTCGCCGTCGCGGAAGTAGCGGTTGTCGGCCATCGCCACCAGTTGCGCGCCGCCGAGCAGCAGCTGCAGCGCATGGTTCAGGTTCTCGTAGTGGAAGCCGTCGGCGGCATCGCCGAGCACGACGACATCCGGCGACTCC
>NZ_DAOLKE010000134.1:0-8955 GCF_035331805.1 Plasticicumulans sp.
TCAGACGTTGAAGCGGAAGTGCATCACGTCGCCGTCCTGCACGACGTAGTCCTTGCCTTCGAGGCGCCACTTGCCGGCCTTCTTGGCGCCATCCTCGCCGTTGCCGGCGATGAAGTCGTCGTAGGCGATGACTTCGGCGCGGATGAAGCCGCGTTCGAAGTCGGTGTGGATGACGCCGGCGGCCTGCGGCGCGGTGGCGCCGATCGGCACCGTCCAGGCGCGCACTTCCTTGACGCCGGCGGTGAAGTAGGTCTGCAGCCCGAGCAGCTTGTAACCGGCGCGGATGACGCGGTTCAGGCCGGGTTCGTCGAGGCCGAGGTCGGCGAGGAATTCGAGCTTGTCGGCATCGTCGAGCTGCGCGATCTCGGCCTCGATCGCCGCGCACACCGGCACGACTTCGGCGCCTTCGGCGGCAGCGAGCGCGCGCACCTTGTCGAGCAGCGGGTTGTGGTCGAAGCCGTCCTCGTGGACGTTGGCGATATACATCGTCGGCTTGACGGTGAGCAGGTGCAGCTCGTAGAGCAGCGCCAGTTCATCGTCGGAAAGATTCATCGCCCGCACGGGTTTGGCTTCGTTCAGGTGCGCCTGCACGCGGGCCAGCAGTTCCTTGCGGGCGACGGCGTCCTTGCCGCCGGCCTTGGCGGCCTTCTCGGCGCGCTGGAAGGCTTTCTCGACGCTGGCGAGGTCGGCAAGCGCGAGTTCGGTGTTGATGACCTCGATGTCGGACAGCGGATCGACCTTGCCGGCGACATGGATCACGTCATCGTTCTCGAAGCAGCGCACGACGTGGGCGATGGCGTCGGTCTCGCGGATGTTGGCGAGGAACTGGTTGCCGAGGCCCTCGCCCTTCGAGGCACCGGCCACCAGCCCGGCGATGTCCACGAACTCCATCGTCGTCGGCAGGATGCGCTGCGGGACGACGATCTTCGCGAGCGCATCGAGGCGCGCATCCGGCATCGGCACGACGCCGACGTTCGGGTCGATGGTGCAGAACGGGTAGTTCTCGGCCTGGATGCCGGCTTTCGTCAGCGCGTTGAACAGGGTGGATTTGCCGACGTTGGGCAGGCCGACGATGCCGCACTTGAAGCCCATGGGGAGGGTGTCCTCGGGATACGGGGATGGGGCGGAAGGCTCAGGCCGGCGCGCGTGTGTGCAGCGTCTGCATGGCCCGTTCGAATTCGTCGCGCACGACCAGCGGCAGCACGCGCAGGGCGTCGTCGAGGGCGCGCTCGATCAGCTGCTGTTCGGACGACGGCGCCTTGCGCAGCACGTAGTCGACGACTTCGGCCGCCGTGCCCGGATGGCCGATGCCGAGGCGCAGGCGCAGGAAATCGTTGCCGCCGCACTGGGCGATGATGTCGCGCAGGCCGTTGTGGCCGCCGTGGCCGCCGCCGCGCTTGAGGCGCGCGACGCCGGGCGGCAGGTCGAGCTCGTCGTGCACGACGAGGATCGAGGGCCGCGCGATCTTGTAGAAGTTGGCCAGCCGGGCGAGCGGCTGGCCGGAGCGGTTCATGAAGCCCATCGGCTTCATCAGCCAGAGCGCACGGCCTTCGACCGTGATCTGGCAGGTGTCGGCGTTGAGCTTCGGGTCGTGGCGGAAGCTGCCGCCGTGGCTGCGGGCGAGTTCGTCGACGAACCAGAAGCCCGCGTTGTGCCGCGTGCGCTCGTAGGCCGGCCCGGGGTTGCCGAGGCCGGCGATGAGTTTCAGCGCTTCCGCCATGACCGCACGCGCGCCGCCCGCTTATGCGGCAGGCGCAGCTTCCTCGTCGCCACCGGCACGGGCGGCGTGGATGCTGACGACGATCTCGTCGCTGTGCTGGCCGTGGGTCAGCGCGTAGGCCGTGCAGCCGGCCGGCAGCACGAGCTGCGACACGTGCAGCGCCTGACCGAGTTCGAGCGCGATCAGGTCGACCTCGATGAACTCCGGAATCTGGTCGGGCAGGCAGGTGACCTCGATTTCGCTCAGGTGGTGGCTGACGACACCGCCCTGCTGCTTGACGCCGATCGCGGCTTCCTGATTCACGAAGTGCAGCGGCACGTGCACGGTGATCTGCTGCGTCGCATCGACGCGCTGCAGGTCGAGGTGCAGGACCATCGGCTTGTACGGGTGGCGCTGCAGGTCACGCAGCACGACGCGCTCGGCACGATCGCCGATCTTCAGATCGAGCACGTGCGAGTAGAAGGCTTCGTTTTCGAGCTGCAGCAGGATGTCACGCTGCGAGACGGACAGCAGTTCCGGGGCCTTGCCGGCACCGTAGAGCACGGCGGGCACCCGGCCCGCGATGCGCAGGCGGCGGCTCGCACCCTTGCCCTGCTCACTGCGGGTTTCGGCATTCAGTTCAAAAGCAACGACGCTCATGGCGTACTCCGGTTGACGGTGATGAAACGACCGGGGCGTCCGCGACCAGACGCCCCGGGGCGAAAAAACCTTGAAATCTCGGGCAGGAAGTCCGTGCGCGGATCACTCGCCGAACAGCGAGCTGACGGATTCCTCCAGATGGATGCGGTGGATGGTCTCGGCGAGCAGGCCGGCGACGCTCAGCTGCCGGATGCGGCCGCAGGCCTTCGCTTCGGGGCGCAGCGGAATGGTGTCGGTGACGACGAGCTCATCGAGCGCCGAGTTCGACAGGTTGTCGATCGCCTTGCCCGAGAGCACGGCGTGCGTGCAGTAGGCGCGCACCGAGGCGGCACCGTCGTCCTTCAGCGCCTTGGCGGCGTGGCAGAGCGTGCCGGCGGTATCGACCATGTCGTCGATCAGGATGCAGTCGCGGCCCTCGACCTCGCCGATGATGTGCATGACCTGCGAGACGTTGGCCTTCGGCCGGCGCTTGTCGATGATCGCGAGATCGGCATCGTGCAGGCGCTTGGCGAGCGCGCGGGCGCGCACGACGCCGCCGACATCGGGCGAGACGACGACCAGGTTCGGCAGGTGCAGCTGGAAGAGGTCCTCCAGCATGATCGGCGTCGCGTAGATGTTGTCGACCGGCAGGTCGAAGAAGCCCTGGATCTGGTCGGCGTGCAGGTCGATGGTCAGCACGCGGTCGACGCCGACCGTCGTGATCATGTTGGCAACGACCTTCGCCGAGATCGGCACGCGCGCCGAGCGCGGCCGGCGATCCTGACGCGAGTAGCCGAAGTACGGGATCACGGCCGTGATGCGGATCGCCGAGGAGCGGCGCAGCGCATCGACCATGACCAGCAGTTCCATCAGGTTGTCATTGGTCGGGGCCGAGGTCGGCTGCACGATGAACACGTCGCGACCGCGGACGTTTTCCATCAGCTCGACCATGCACTCGCCGTCACTGAAGCTGCCGGTCACCGCCTTGCCCATCGGCAGGCCGAGGTGATCGACGATGCGCTGGGCAAGCTCCGGGTGGGCGCGGCCGGTAAAGACCATCATACGGGCGTCGGACACGGGTCAACCTGCCGTCGGAACAGGGGGGGAAACTGGCTGGGCCGCCTGGATTCGAACCAGGGAATGCCGGAATCAAAATCCGGTGCCTTACCGCTTGGCGACGGCCCAATGATCTTGTGCTGCATCTGGTGCTGCATCTTGTGTATCGGCTGCTGCATCGGCTTGTCAGTCACCGGCCCGCGCACGGGCCAGCCGGTCGAGCAGCGGCGAACGGTTGCGTCCGCGCGCGACGAAGGCTTCGAGCCCTGCCGGTCGCCCGGCCATGACCGCGCGGGCCGCAGCTTCGTCCGCGAACGCACCGAACACGCAGGCACCGGTGCCGGTCAGCCGCGCCGTGGTGTGCTGCGAAAGCCATGCCGTCGCTGCCGCGACCTCGGGATGACGGGCATGGACGACCGCCTCGCAGTCGTTGTGCCCCGCCCCCCCGAGAAAGGCGCGCATTGTGATGAGGGGGGAATCCCGTGTCAATTCAGGCGCCTTGAAGATTGCGGCAGTCGCAACATGCACCGCCGGCACCAGCACCAGAAACCAGGGCTCGTCCGGCTCGACCGGCGTGAGCCGTTCGCCGATGCCTTCGGCCCAGGCCGCCCGGCCGCGCACGAACACCGGCACGTCGGCGCCGAGCGTGAGCCCGAGAGCGGCCAGCGCATCGTCATCGAGCCCGCAGCCCCACAGATGATTGAGCGCCACCAGCACGGTCGCGGCATCGGACGAACCGCCGCCGAGGCCGCCGCCCATCGGCAACTGCTTGTCGATGCGGATGCTGACGCCGCTGCGCGTGCCGGTCTCGGCCTGCAGCCGCCGCGCGGCGCGCACGACGAGATCCGCCTCGGCCGGCACGCCGGGCAGATCGGTTTCGCGCTCGATGCGGCCGTCGTCGCGCAGCGCGAAGGCCAGCGTGTCGGCCCGGTCGATGAACTGGAACACGGTCTGCAGCAGGTGATAGCCATCGGCGCGCCGGCCGACGATGTGCAGGAAGCGGTTGAGCTTGGCCGGGGCCGGCCAGCCGGCGGAGAACGACCGGGAAGAAGAAGGAGAGGAAGAAGGAGAAGAAAAAGAACCGGCGTCGGACATCGCGGTACGGCTCACAGCCCCCAGTGCTCGACCGCGAGCCGCACCTGCACGTCGCCGCGCACCGCGCGCAGCTTCGCCGGCAGCTCCAGCGCGCCGACCGGCTGCCAGGCCGGATACTCGATGGTCCAGCCGGCCTGCACGATGCGCGTCGTGCGGCCCTCGGCGTCGGCTTCGACCTGTGCGGCCACGCCGGGCTGCGGCCGGCCGAACAGCCAGTCGCCGAGCGCCCCGGCCGGCACGGCGATGCCGGTGGCGCGCTCGAACAGCTCATCGGGATCACGCGCGCTGACCGGCGGCTCGTCGTCCCCGCGCAGCAGCACGACGCCGGCCGCATCGCCCTCGACGCGCACGCGCCCGGCGCCGAAGGGGCCGAGCAGGTCGATCTCGTAGCGCGGGCCGTGCTGCTGCCACTTCAGGCTCGCCGACCAGGCCTGCCGGTCGCGGTTGACGCCGATGCGCGCATCGAGCTGCCAGTCACGCAGTTTTGCGAGCTGCGCGCTGCGCGCCTGCCAGCGCGGGTCCTGCGTGGCATCGCCGCGGCTCGCCGGCAGTTCGGCGCAGCCGGCCAGCGCGAGTGCGAGCAGGGCGGCGGGCGCGGCGGGCCACAGGCGCGAGCGCCTCACCATTTCAGCTTCTCGCGCACCTGCTGCAGGAAGCGGTCACCGGGCGCGCGCTGCGCGCCGCGTTCCCACAGCGCGCGCGCCTCGTCCTGCCGGCCCAGCGTCCAGAGCACCTCGACCAGATGCGCGAGAATCTCCGGCTCCAGCGACAGGCCCTGTGCGCGTTCGAGGAAGGGCAGGCCCTCGGCGGCCTTGCCCTGGCGGTACAGCACCCAGCCCATGCTGTCGAGCACGGCGGCATCGCTCGGGAGCTTTTCGAGCGCGCGGCGGATGAGATCCTCGGCCTCGGCGAGACGGTCGGTGCGATCGGCCAGCGTGTAGCCGAGCGCGTTCAGCGCCTGCCCGTGTTCGGGGTCGAGTTCGAGCACGCGGCGCAGGTCGGATTCGGTCTCGCCGATGCGATCGAGCCGCTCGGCGACCAGCGCCCGGGCGTAGAGCAGGTCGGTGTCGTCCGGATGACCGGCGAGCGCGGCGGTCAGCACCGCCCAGGCCGGCTGGATGAGATCCTTCTGGCGCAGCACCTCGGCTTCGCCGATGAACAGCGCGACGGCATCGTCGGGGTGCGCGGCACGCTCGGCATTGAACCACGCGTGCATGCCGGGTTCGTCGCCTTCGGCGAGCTTCAGCGCGCCGAGCCGGATGCGCGCGCCGAGCCGGCGGTCGCCGTCGGTGACCTTCTCGTACCACGCGCGCGCGGCCGCGTAATCGCCGCGGGCCTCCTCGACGCGACCGAGCTGGAATTCGATGTCGCCGGGGTTTTCGCCGCTGCCGAGCAGGTCCTTCAGCAGCGCCACGGCGCGGTCGTACTGCTTCGCCTCGAAGGCGATGCCGGCGAGCGCCAGCCGGGCGTTGCTGTCGCGCGGGTTGTCGGCGAGCAGGCGGTCGAACTGCTCGCCGGCCTCGTCGTAGCGGTTGGCGAGGAACAGCGCGCGCGCGTAGGCGGTGCGCAGTGCCGTGTCCTTCGGCAGCTGCGTGACGGCCGCGGACAGCACTTCGAGCGCAGCCGGCAGGTCGCCGCGATCGAGCACCAGGCGCGCGCGCATCTGCCAGGCCGGCGCCCAGTCCGGCGCGAGCTTCAGCGCCGTCTGCAGCTCGCGCTCGGCGGCGATGCCCTCGCCGGCCGCGAGGGCGGCACCGGCGGCGTAGTAGTGACCGAAGCGCGAATCGGGCTGCTGCGCACTCAGCCGTGCCAGCGCCTGCCAGGCGGCCTGCCGCTCGCGGGCCTGTCCGAGCAGGTTGGCGACGGCGGCGAAACCATCCTGCTGGTCCTGCACGGCGAAGTGCTCGCGCAGCCACATCAGCGGTTCGAGCGCGGCCTCGACATCCCCGCCCTCGATCAGCGCCAGCGCCAGCGCCTGGCGCGGCGGGATCGCCTCGGGCAGCAGCGTCTGCCAGCGCCGGGCGATTCCGGCCGCGGCCGCCGGATCACGCGCGTACAGCGCGACCGCGAACGCGCGCTCGGTGACGCGCACATCGGTGCTCGCGGCGGCCGCGGCCTGGTATTCGCTGACGGCCACATCGAAGCGGCCGCGCCGGGCGGCGAGCTCGCCGAGCAGGATGTGATACCAGACCTCGGTGTCGCGCGCCGCGGCCGTGGACGGCGGCGGAGCCGGATCGGCCGGCGCCGGCCCGGGAGCAGCCGGGGCAGCGGGATCGGCCCGGGTGACGGGCACGAGGGCGAGACTGAGCGCCAAGGCAAGCGCAGCGGTAGCGGCAGGCTTCATCGGAGGCGACGGTACCGGGGCGGGAGCGCACGAGACGCAGGAGTGACCGCAACTTGCGTGTGCAGTGGGCCATCCCGCAGAATCCCGCGGTTTCGTGAAGGTGGTTTACCTATCATGCCCCTGCTGGCCATAGGCATCAATCACAAGACGGCCCCGGTCAGCGTCCGCGAGCGCGTGGCTTTCGCGCCCGAGCGGCTGCGACAGGCGCTCGTCGATCTCGTCGCGGCCGGTGCCGCCCGCGGGGCGGCGATCCTGTCGACCTGCAACCGCACCGAGGTCTACTGCGACAGCGCCAGTGCCGAGGCCGAGCAGGTCTGCGCGTGGCTGTCGCACTGGCATGCGATCCCGGCGCAGGAGCTGCGCCCCTACCTGTACGTGCATCCGGGTCAGGAGGCCGTGCGCCACATGCTGCGCGTGGCCTCGGGGCTCGATTCGCTGGTGCTCGGCGAGCCGCAGATCCTCGGTCAGGTCAAGGATGCCTACCAGAGCGCCGCCGATGCCGGCACGCTCGACGGCGAGCTCGATCGCCTGTTCCAGCACACCTTCGCGGTCGCCAAGCAGGTGCGCACCGACACCAGCATCGGCGCGAGCCCGGTGTCGGTGGCCTTCGCCGCCGTGGCGCTGGCCCGGCAGATCTTCGGCAAGCTCGGCAAGCGCACCGCGCTGCTGCTCGGGGCCGGCGAAACCATCGAACTCGTCGCCCGCCACCTGCGCGAGCAGGACATCCAGCGCCTGATCATCGCCAACCGCACGCTGGAGCGCGCGCACGCGCTCGCTGCGGAGATGGGCGGCTACGCGATCGGCCTCGACGAGATCGACGCGCATCTGGCCGAGGCCGACATCGTCATCGGCTCGACCGCGAGTCCGCTGCCGCTGCTGATGCGCCCCGCCGTCGAGCGCGCGCTGAAGAGCCGCCGCCACCGCCCGGTGCTGATGATCGACATCGCCGTGCCGCGCGACATCGACCCGGCGGTCGGCACGCTGGAGGATGTCTACCTGTACACGGTCGATGACCTGCAGGAGATCATCCAGGAGAACCTGCGCTCGCGGCAGGCCGCGGCGCTGCAGGCCGAGGAGATCATCGACGCGCAGGTCACGCACTTCATGGCCTGGCTGCGCGCGCAGCAGGCCAACCGCTCGATCCACGCGCTGCGCCGCCAGTCCGAGGCGGTGCGCGACGAGCTGCTCGCGAAGGCCGCGGCGCGGCTTGCCGCCGGCCACGACCCGCAGGCCGTGCTCGAACAGTTCGCACACCTGCTGACCAACAAGCTCATCCACGCGCCGAGCGTCGGCCTGCGCGAGGCCGGCGCACGCGGCGACCTCGACACCGTGGCGCTGATCGGCGCGCTGTACCGGCTCGATGCCGGGCCTTCGTCGTCCGATCAGTCCTCCGCCGCATGAAGCCGTCGATCCGCACCCGCCTCGAAGCCCTGGCCGAGCGCCACGAGGAACTCGCGCGCCTGCTCGCCGAGCCCGAAGTCATCGCCGATGCCGAGCGCTTCCGCCGCCATTCGCAGGAATACGCGCAGCTCGAACCGGTGGCCACGGCGTGGCGGGCCTGGGGCGAACAGCAGCAGCAGCTCGAAGCGGCGCGCGCGCTGGCGCTCGATGCCGATCCGGAGCTGCGCGCGCTCGCGGCCGAGGAGGTCGCGCAGCTCGAAGCCGCGGCCGGGGCCGGCGAGCGGGAACTGGCGCTGGCGCTGCTGCCGCCGGACCCGCACGACAGCGCCAACCTGTTCCTCGAAATCCGCGCCGGCACCGGCGGCGACGAGGCGGCGATCTTCGCCGGCGACCTGCTGCGCATGTACCTGCGCTACGCCGAGCGGCGCGGCTGGCAGGTCGAGATCCTGTCGGAATCCCCGGGCGAGCACGGCGGCTGCAAGGAAGTCATCGCCCGCGTCGCCGGGCGCGGCGCCTACGCGCGCCTGAAGTTCGAATCCGGCACGCACCGCGTGCAGCGCGTGCCCGAGACCGAGGCGCAGGGCCGCATCCACACCTCGGCGGCGACGGTCGCGATCCTGCCCGAGCTCGACGAGGTCGAGGTGCGCCTCGATCCGAAGGACCTGCGCATCGACACCTTCCGCGCCTCGGGCGCCGGCGGCCAGCACATCAACAAGACCGA
>NZ_DAOLKE010000135.1:0-8930 GCF_035331805.1 Plasticicumulans sp.
GCCCTCGCCTTGGGGCTGGCTCCGGGCGCAGACCCACCGCCGCCGCGCGTCGAGCAGCCGGTCGGCCAGCCGGCCCCGGAATACCGCTGGGTGCCGGGCCACTGGAGCTGGGAGAACGGCGCCTGGGCATGGACGCCGGGCACCTGGGAGCAGCCGCCGCAGCAGAGTGCCGAATGGGTGCCGGGCCGCTGGGAGCAGCGTCCGGACGGCTGGCTGTGGATTCCGGGCTACTGGTCGTAAGCCCGGCGCCGGCCGGCGCCGGCGCGTGAGGTTTTCCGCGCCGATCTTCACCGGGAAGCCGGATACGCGCTTCCCCGCACTCCACCGGAAACACCGCGGGCCCTGTCGCCGGATCGGCGCAGGGCCCGCGGCCGTTTGCGGCCCGCTCAGCCGGCGGCTTCCGGCACCGCCCGCACCCAGGCCTGCATGTTGTCGAGCTTCGTGTCGCCGAACGGGGTCGCCAGCGCCACGTCGAGCGCATCGCGGCCGTAGCCGATGATCACGCGCCCGCCGCGCGGCCCGGCCTGCGTGGCGTCGAAGGTGTACCAGCGCCCGTCGACATACGCCTCGAACCAGGCGTGCAGGTCCATCGGCTCCAGTTCGTGCAGGTAGCCGGCGACGTAGCGGGCCGGGATGCCGAGCGCGCGCGTCAGCGCGATGCCGACGTGCGCGAAGTCGCGGCACACGCCCTTGCGCATGCGGATCGTGTCGCGCGCCGAGGTCGATTCGTTGCTGACGCCGTAGCGGTATTCGAAGCTGCGGTGGATCCAGGCGCGGATCGCCTCGACCTGGTCGTAGCCGGGCGTGGCGCCGGCCGTCACGTCGCGCGCCTGATCGGCGAGCGCGTCGGATTCGGCGTAGCGGCTGGCGAGCAGGAAGCCGATGACCTCGACCGGCAGCTGATCGACCGGCGTGCGCGGCGCCCCGGGCGCGAGCGCGATCGTGTCATCGGTGTCGACGCGCACCTGCGTCGAGATGTGCAGCCGCCCGGGCCGGGCCACGATGCGCTGGCAGAGATTGCCCCAGGCATCGGCGTACTCGCTGGCCGGCACGCGCGGCTGCAGCGCGTAGCGTTCCGCTTCCACCCACTGACCTTCGCCGCTGCGCGGACGCAGCATCAGCAGCATCGGCGTCGGTTCGAGGATTTCAAATTCGAGCTCACAGCCGGCATCGAGGCGCATGGCGGATTCTCTCTCCGTATGGCGCGCCGGCACCCAGCGCGCCGGCCGCGTGCGCAGGCAGACGGCGCGCGGACGCGGAAGTTCGCCCCGCGCCGGCGCCTCAGCGGCCGTAATCCGGAAAGAACAGCTGCTCGCCGTTGATCCGGTAGCCGGCGATGGCCTGCTGGCCTTCCGGCGAGATCACCCAGTCGATGAAGGCCTGGGCGTCGGCCTGCCTGACGTGCGGGAACTTCGCCGGGCTGACCAGCAGGATGCCGTACTGGTTGAACAGCCTCTTGTCGCCCTCGACGACGATCTTCAGCGGCCCGCGGTTCCTGAACGACAGCCAGGTGCCGCGATCGGTCAGCGCGTAGGCCGGCAGGCCGGCGGCGGTGTTCAGCGTCGGCCCCATGCCCGAGCCGGTCTCGCGATACCAGCTACCGGAAGCGGCCTTCACGTCGATGCCGGCCGCCTTCCACAGCGCCTGTTCGGCCTTGTGCGTGCCGGAATCGTCGCCGCGCGAAGCGAACGGAGCCTGCTTTCCGGCGATGGCCCTGAAGGCCGCGACCACGTCGTGTCCGCCCTCGATGCCGGCCGGGTCGGTGCCGGGACCGACGACGATGAAGTCGTTGTACATGACCGGGAAGCGCTGCACGCCGTAGCCCTCGGCGACGAACTTCTCCTCGGAGGGCTGGTGGTGCACGAACAGCACGTCGGCATCGCCCTGCTGCGCGATCTTGATCGCCTGACCGGTGCCGACCGCGACCACGCGCACCTCGATGCCGGTCTTTCCGGTGAACTTCGGCAGCAGGTAACCAAAGAGCCCGGACTGCTCGGTCGAGGTGGTCGAGGCCACGGTGATGAAGCGCTCGGCCGCCTGCACCGGCAGCGACAGCACCGACAGCAGCAGCGCACAGAGGCCGGCGCGCAGGCCCGGCAGCGAAGGACGGAAGGACATCGCGACGACTCCTCGGGGGCTTCTGTCTCGGGTTTTTTTCGTCATGGGGCATGCACGGCGCCGCAGCCGCGCGGCCCCTCAGGCCGGCACGGCGAGCAGCACGCTCGAAGCCTTGATCAGCGCGCAGGCGCGCCGCCCCGGTGCCAGCCCGAGTTCGTGGACGCTGGTGTGCGTCAGCGTCGCGGTGACGCGCTGGCCGGCGTCGAGGCGCATGGAAATCTCGTCGTTGACGGCGCCGGTGCGCAGCGCATCGACGACGCCCCACAGCGCGTTGCGCGCCGAGACGAAGGGCATGCGCTCGGTCGTGAAGATCACGCTCGACGCCTGCACCAGCGCATAGACTTCCCGGCCCGGACGCAGCGTCAGCGCGTCGATGCTCTCGTCGGTGACGATCGCCACCATCGAGGCCCCGCCGCCGATGTCGATCAGCACCTCCGCGTTGACCGCGCCGCGCTCGACCGTGACGACATGACCGTGAATCTGGTTGCCGGCGCTGACCTTCAGCGGCGGGCGTGGCAGGGTGGACGACGCGCTGGACACGGCGACGGACCTCGGTGACGGACGGCAGGGATGCCCGGTCGGCTGGCCGGACGCGGCAGACTTTATATGAATCAAAATATATAGCGAAGTACAGTGGCGACTCTCAAGCCCATGAGCCCGATCGATCCTCCGTCCCCGGCCGACATCGCCACGCAGCTCGCCTTCTTCGCGCGCGACGGGCAGACGCTGCTGAAGCCCGAGCGCGTCGCACTGCTCGAACACATCCAGCACAGCGGCTCGATCTCGGCCGCCGCGCGCGCGATCCCGATGAGCTACAAGGCGGCCTGGGATGCGATCGACGCGATGAACAACCTCGCGCCGCAGACGCTGGTCGAGCGCGTCGCCGGCGGCCAGCGCGGCGGCGGTTCGCGGCTGACCGAATACGGCGCGCGCATCGTCGCGCGCTACCGCGCGATCGAGCGCATGCAGCGCCAGCTGATTGATCTGATTGCCATGGACGATCCGCAGATGCTCGGCGACCTGCCCGGTCTCGGCCTGCTGTTCGGGCTGCGCACGACGGCGCGCAACCTGTTTTCCGGGCGGGTGGCGCGGGTCGCGGCCGGTGCGGTGTCGAGCGAGGTGGTCATCGACATCGGCGCCCAGGACCGGCTGGTGGCCATCGTCGGGCGCCAGGATGTCGAGGCCCTGCGCCTGGTGCCGGGGGCGGCGGTGCTGGCGCTGGTGCAGGCCACGCAGGTGATGCTGGCGCTGGCGGAGGCCGGACTGCGCACCAGCGCCCGCAACCGTCTCGATGGCACCGTGCTCTGCATCGGCCCGGGCGCCGTCAATGCCGAGGTGCAGATCGCGCTCGCCGGCGGCAAGCGGCTGACGGCGATGATGACGATGGAAAGCCTGCAGGCGCTCGGCCTCGAACCGGGTCAGCCCTGCACGGCCTGGATCAAGGCTTCGAGCATCGTGCTGGCCGCCATCGGCTGAAGCCCCGGCACCCGCCCCGCCACGGTTTCGCCTACCTCTTTCGTATCAATCAGTTGTATGTGTCGCACCCGGTGCAGCGCCTTGTCTGCGCCGGAGCGGCGTCACAGCCTGTGCCGCTGCAGGGACGATTTCCATTGGCTTTTTCATGGGAATGAATTTTCAGCAATGTCACAAACTCCTGTTTTCCCACAGGAAGCTTTTTTATGAATGTCACTTTATAGAATGGCATCCATATTGCGATGGCTCTCCTGCCCAAACTGGCACGACCGCAGCAGACGGCCGTGACGACCACCCATCAAAGAAGATGCAGGAGAGCCTCATGATTTATGCAAAGCCTGGCCAGCCCGGTTCGAAGGTCACCTTCAAGTCGCGCTACGCCAACTTCATCGGCGGCGAGTGGGTGCCGCCGGTCGAAGGCCGCTACTTCGAGAACGTCTCGCCGGTCGACGGCAAGGTGTTCTGCGAGATTCCGCGCTCCTCGCCGGCCGACATCGAGCTGGCGCTCGATGCCGCACACCGCGCCAAGGATGCGTGGGGCAAGGCCTCGCCGACCGAGCGTTCGAACACCCTGCTGAAGATCGCCGACCGCATGGAGGCGAACCAGGAGATGCTCGCGGTCGCCGAGACCTGGGACAACGGCAAGCCGATCCGTGAATCGCTCGCCGCCGACACCGCGCTCGCGATCGATCACTTCCGCTACTTCGCCGGCTGCATCCGCGCGCAGGAAGGTTCGATCGGCGAGATCGACCACGACACGGTTGCCTATCACTTCCACGAGCCGCTCGGCGTCGTCGGCCAGATCATCCCGTGGAACTTCCCGCTGCTGATGGCGGCGTGGAAGATCGCCCCGGCGCTCGGTGCCGGCAACTGCATCGTGCTGAAGCCTGCCGAGCAGACCCCGGTCTCGATCCTCGTGCTCGCCGAGCTGATCCAGGACATCCTGCCCCCCGGCACGCTGAACATCGTCAACGGCTTCGGCCGCGAAGTCGGCCAGGCGCTCGCCACCAGCAAGCGCATCGCCAAGATCGCCTTCACCGGCTCGACCGCCACCGGCCGTCTGGTCATGCAGTACGCGACCGAGAACATCATCCCGGTGACGCTCGAACTCGGCGGCAAGTCGCCGAACATCTTCTTCGACGACGTGATGGCGAAGGACGACTCCTTCCGCGAGAAGGCGCTCGAAGGCTTCGCGATGTTCGCGCTGAACCAGGGCGAGGTCTGCACCTGCCCGTCGCGCGCGCTGGTGCAGGAATCGATCGCCGACGAGTTCCTCGCGCTCGCCGTCGAGCGCGTCAGCCGCATCAAGCAGGGTGATCCGCTCGACACCGACACCATGGTCGGCGCGCAGGCCTCGGCCGATCAGGTCGAGAAGATCATGTCGTACATCGACATCGGCCGTCAGGAAGGCGCGCAGTGCCTGATCGGCGGCGAGCGCAACCAGCTCGGCGACAGCCTCGGCCGCGGGTACTACATCAAGCCGACGGTGTTCAAGGGCAACAACAAGATGCGCATCTTCCAGGAGGAGATCTTCGGCCCCGTGCTGTCGGTCACGACCTTCAAGGACGAAGCCGAAGCGCTGGAAATCGCCAACGACACCATCTTCGGCCTCGGCTCCGGCGTCTGGACCCGCGACGGCGTGCGCGCCTACCGCATGGGCCGCGGCATCCAGGCCGGCCGCGTCTGGACCAACTGCTACCACCACTACCCGGCGCATGCCGCGTTCGGTGGCTACAAGCAGTCCGGCATCGGTCGCGAGACGCACAAGATGATGCTCGACCACTACCAGCAGACCAAGAACCTGCTGGTCTGCTACAGCCAGAACCCGCGCGGCTTCTTCTGAGCCGACGCTTCGCAGCGTCGCTGCCTGCCGGCGCGACGCCTGCTCATGCCGGGGACGGACGGGGACACGCTCCCGTCCGTCCTTTTTCATCGGCGCTGCTTTCATCGGCGCCGCCGCCGCTTTCCGGATGACGGCCTGCGCGCCGGCCGCTGCGGAATGCTCCGCGTTCGCATCGCGCGTTGGCCGGACCGGGGGTGGCCGGTAGAATGCGCCGATGAACGCACCCTCTCCCCTCGTCGGTCTCATCATGGGCTCCAGGTCCGACTGGAGCACGCTCGAACACGCCGCCACGACGCTCGAAAACCTCGGCGTCCCGCATGAAGTGCGCGTGGTTTCGGCGCACCGCACGCCCGACCTGCTGTTCGAATACGCCGGCAGCGCCGAGGCACGCGGACTCGAAGTCATCCTCGCCGGCGCCGGCGGCGCGGCGCACCTGCCGGGCATGGTCGCGAGCAAGACCGTGCTGCCGGTGCTCGGCATCCCGGTGCAGTCGGCGGCGCTCAACGGCCTCGATTCGCTGCTGTCGATCGTGCAGATGCCGGGCGGCATCCCGGTCGGCACGCTGGCGATCGGCAAGGCCGGGGCGATCAATGCCGCGCTGCTCGCCGCGTCGATGCTCGGCGGCAAGTACCCGGCGATCCGCGAGGCCGTGCGCGCCTTCCGCACCCGCCAGACCGACACCGTGCTCGCCGATCCCGACCCGAGGCTGCCGCTGTGAGTGAGCCCGTCGATCCTTCCGGCCTGACGGTCGGCATCGTCGGCGGTGGCCAGCTCGCCCGCATGCTGGCGCTCGCCGGCTATCCGCTCGGCCTGCACTTCATCGTGCTCGATCCGGCGAAGGATGCCTGCGCCGGTCAGGTCGCCACGCAGCTGCACGGCGAATACGACGATCCGGACGCGCTCGATGAGCTCGCACGCCGCTGCGACGTGGTCACCTTCGACTTCGAGAACGTGCCGGCCGCGGCGCTCGAACATCTCGCCGCCGAAGTCCCGGTCGCGCCGAACCCGCGCGCGCTCGGCACCGCGCAGGACCGCCTCGCCGAAAAGACCCTGTTCCGCGAACTCGACATCCCGACACCGGTGTATGCCGCCGTCGACAGCCGCGAGGAACTGTCGATCGCCGTCGCCACCACCGGCCTGCCGGCGGTGCTGAAGACGCGCCGCTTCGGCTACGACGGCAAGGGCCAGCGCGTGCTGCGCGAGCGCGCCGACCTCGATGCCGCCTGGGCCGAACTCGCCGGCCATGCGCTGATCCTCGAAGGCTTCGTGCCGTTCACGCGCGAGCTGTCGATCCTCGCCGCGCGCAGTGCCGACGGCACGACCGTGTTCTGGCCGCTGGTCGAGAACGTCCACACCGGCGGCATCCTGCGCCTGTCCCGCGCGCCGGCCGACGCCGAAGCCCTCGAAGCCACGGCCCGCGCCCACGCGCAGGCCGTGCTCGATGCGCTCGATTACGTCGGCGTGCTGGCGATCGAGTTCTTCGATGTCGGCGGCACGCTGATCGCCAACGAGATGGCGCCGCGCGTGCACAACTCCGGGCACTGGACCCTCGAAGGCGCCGAGACCTCGCAGTTCGAGAACCACCTGCGCGCCGTCTGCGGCCTGCCGCTCGGTTCGACGCGCGCCGTCGGCTACAGCGCGATGCTGAACTTCATCGGCCGGCTGCCCGAGCCGGGGCCGTTTCTCGCCACGCCCGGCCTGCACTGGCACGACTACGGCAAGGCCCCGCGCAGCGGGCGCAAGGTCGGCCACGCCACGCTGCGCACCGATCAGCCGGACGAACTCGAGCACGCACTGGCGCGGCTGCAGCCCCTGCTCGCCGCTGACTGAACATGGCGCCGGCGGGCGCTCAGTGCAGACGCAGCGATTCCGGGTGACTGTGTTCGAAGCCGCTCAGCACCGCTTCGAGATGGCAGGCATGCGCGGTATCGCCGTGCACCCGGGCGACGCCGATGTCGTCGCGGATGAAGTCGTGCAGCCTGAAGATGCCGGCCGCCGACTGCAGCAGCTCCTGCCCGCAGCCGGCCGCCGCGACCTCGGGCAGATGTTCGTGCTCGGCGATGGCCGCCACTTCGTCTTCGGAAAGCGAACAGAAATCGCAACAGTCCTGCAGTGACAACATGATGGGCTTCCTGACGAAGAGCCTGCCGTCCCCGGGATAGCGGGGCTGGAACAGACGCTGCGCAGCGGCGCTTATGCGCCGTGGTCTGACCGGGCACAAGCGAAGTTTCATGACCATATGGCAATGCGGGCCGCAGGCCCCGGCCGGCAGTCGCCCCGTCCCGCCGGGGCCGCGGGCAGACGTACGGCCCCGGCCTCATGCCGATCACGGCCGAACACACCGTCTTTTCAGTCCCTCTCCGCTCACGGGTGAGGGCCTGGGGAAAGCGGGCGCAAACCGCGCATTGAAGCGTGATCGACCTCCGCCCTCACGTCGTCTCCCGCCGGCGGCGCCCGAGCAGCCACGCCCCGGCCCCGATCAGCGTCAGCAGGTCCGGTTCCGGAATCGCCGCCAGCGGCACCAGCAGCAGCGCGCGCGTGTCGATGCCGCCGTCGTTGCCGTAGCCGACGATCCAGCCGGCATCGTTGATGTCGGTCGCCCCCCGGATCGTCCAGCCCGAGGCCGGATCGATCAGCGCATTCAGGTCGCGCAAGGCTCCGCCGTCCCAGAACAGGCCCACCGGAAACGCCGCCCCCGGCAGGAAGCTCATGCCGACGCCCTGACCGGCGGCGTTCAGCGCCACCAGAAAGTCGCTGTCGCCGCCGAGCGTGCCGAGATCCGTCATCACGCCGCCGCTGTAGAGGAACGGATGCGTGCCGGTGTCGCCGGTGATCTGCCCGTAGCCGGCGATGAGGCCGCCGGCATTGATCGCCGCGGCGGTGCTGGTCGTGCCGCCGAGCGTGCCGAGGTCGTTCATCAGCCCGGCCTCGTACAGGAAGGCATGCGCATCGCCATTGCTGTCGAAGGACTGGCCGACGATGCGGCCGCTGTCATCGAGATCGAGCGCGACGCTGGTCGTGCCGCCGAGCGTGCCGAGATCGTTCATCGTCGTGCCGTCGAAGAAGAACGCATGCGACTGCAGGTTGCCGGCGATCTGCGAAAAGCCGACCACCTGCCCGAGGTTGTTGATCGCCGCCGCGCCGCTGCTCGCACCGCCGAGCGTGCCGAGGTCCGTCATCGTGCCGCCGCTGTAGAGGAAGGCATGCGTGTCGCTGTTGCCGGCCGTCAGCGACGAACCGACGACCTGCCCGGCGGCATTGATGTCCTGACCGTTGCTGGTCGCGCCGCCGAGCGTGCCGAGATCCGTCATCACGCCGCCGCTGTAGAGGAAGGCGTTGGCACCGGCGTTGTTGGTGAGCGCGGCAATGCCGCTGATCTGCCCGGCGTTGTTGAGGCCGAGGGCCTGCGACGAACCGCCGCCGAGCGTGCCGAGATCGATCACCGCATACAGCGGTGCCGCCCCGCTCGCCGCGTGGAATCCGAACAGCGCGGCCA
>NZ_DAOLKE010000136.1:0-8923 GCF_035331805.1 Plasticicumulans sp.
ACGAAGGCCGAGGCGAGCGTCAGCACGAGCATCGAGGCAAGCAGCCCGGCGGCCGGCCGGGCGCGGCGCAGTTCGGTCACGGGCAGGGCGCTCATGCGAGGAGGCGGGGCGGGCGGGGACTGCAGGGTTCGCAGCCGCCGGCGCTCGCGTGCCGGCGGCTGCGCTCACAGGCATTCCGCAGGGGCGAAGACTTGTATATAAACCGCCGGCCCGGCGGTTTATATACAAGTCCATGCCCTACATCCCGACCCAGAACGCCTGGAACGGCGAAGCCGACTGCCGCACCTGCAGCGTGCGGGGCTCGGTGCTGTTCGCCGGCCTGCAGCAGAACGATTTCGATCTGATCCACCAGCCGATCGACGACATCGCCGTGCCGGCGCAGGGCCGGGTCTATCACGTCCATGAACCGGGCGCGCGCGTGTTCACGCTGCGCAGCGGCCTGGTCAAGCTCGTGCAGTACCTGCCCGACGGCAGCCAGCGCATCGTGCGGCTGCTGCGCGGCAACGACGTGCTCGGGCTCGAAGCCCTGCTCGGCCAGCCCTACCAGCACGATGCGATCGCGCTGACCGCGGTCGAGCTCTGCGCGATTCCGCGCGAGGTGGTCGCGGTGCTGGCGCGCGAGCAGCCGGCGCTGCACACCGAGCTGCTGAAGCGCTGGCAGCAGGCGCTCAGCGATGCCGATGTCTGGCTGACGGAGCTTTCGACCGGCACGGCGCGCGCGCGCGTCGCGCGGCTGCTGCTGCGTCTGGCCGGCCCGCGGCCGGTCGAGGCGTTCCGGCTGCTCGGACGCGAGGACATCGGCGCGATGCTCGGCCTGACGCCCGAGACCGTCAGCCGCACCGTCGCCGAACTGCGTCGCCAGAAGCTGCTGCGCGAGCAGGGCGCCGGCCTGTTCACGGTCGATGCGCCGGCGCTGCGCCGGATCGCCGATGGCGGCTGATGCGCGCTGCCGCCGTTCCCGTCCCGTCGTCTGCTGTCGTGAGGTGGAGCAATGACCGGCATCCGCGCCCTGCTGTTCGACGTGTTCGGCACGCTGGTGGACTGGCGCACTTCGGTGGCCCGCGAAGCCGAAGCCGTGCTGGCGCCGCTCGGGCATGCCCTCGACTGGCCGGCGTTCGCCGATGACTGGCGCGCGCGCTACCAGCCGGCCATGGAGGCGGTGCGCTGCGGTCTGGAGCCCTATGTTGCGCTCGATGAACTGCACCGGCGCAACCTCGACGCCGTGCTCGCGAGCCGCGGCATCGAGCTCGATGAAGCCCGGTGCCGGCACCTGAACCTCGCCTGGCACCGCCTCGACGCCTGGCCGGATGTCGGCGACGGGCTCGCGGCCCTGCGCGAGTCCTTCCTGCTGGCGCCGTGCTCGAACGGCAACATCGCGCTGATGGTGGCGCTGGCGCGCCGCAACGGCTGGCACTGGGATGCGATCCTCGGGGCCGAGCCGGCGCGGGCCTACAAGCCGCAGCCGCTCGTCTACCTGCACGCGGTCGCCGCGCTCGGCCTCACACCGGCCGAAACCCTGATGGTCGCGGCGCATGCTGCCGATCTCGCCGCCGCCGGCGCGCTCGGCCTGCGCACGGCCTTCCTCGCGCGTGCCGCCGAATACGGCCGGCCGAACCCCGCCGACCAGCCGGATTTCCCGGTCGATTTCCACGTCGACAGCCTGCCGGCCCTGGCGGCACAACTGCGGGCCGGCGGCTGAGAAGCTAATTCGCCCTGCCCGAGGCCCGGCAGGCCGGCGGGTGCAGCCGTTCGCCGGCCGCCCCGGCCGGCAAAGCCGGGGCGTACAGCCAGCCCTGGACCGCCGTGCAGCCGTGCGCCTGCAGGAAGCGGCGCTGGGCTTCGGTTTCGACGCCTTCGGCGACCGTCTCCAGGCCGAGGCTGCGCGCGAGCTGCAGGATGGCGTGCACGATCGCGGCGTCCTCGGCGTCCCCGGGCAGGCCGTCGATGAAGCTGCGGTCGATCTTCAGCTCGTCGAGCGGGAAGCGCTTCAGGTACGCGAGGCTCGAATAGCCGGTGCCGAAGTCGTCGATCGACAGACGCACGCCGGTCGCGCGCAGCGCCTTCAGCGTCAGCGCGGCTGCGGCCGGGTCCTTCATCAGCACGCTCTCGGTCAGTTCGAGCTGCAGGCAGCAGGGCGCGAGGCCGGAAGCGCCGAGCGTGGCGGCGACCGTATCGACCCAGTCGGCCTGCGCGAACTGCACGGCGGAAACATTGACGGCGATGGTCAGCGGCGGGATGCCTGCCCGCTGCCAGGCCACGGCCTGCGCGCAGGCGCTCCGCAGCACCCAGTCGCCGATCGGCCGGATCAGTCCGGTTTCCTCGGCGATCGGGATGAAGCGCTCGGGCGAGACGCGCCCGAGCTGCGGATGCTGCCAGCGCAGCAGCGCCTCGGCCCCGCGCGGGCGGCCGTCGACGAAGTACTGCGGCTGGTAGTGCAGTTCCAGTTCCTGGCGTTCGAGCGCCCCGCGCAGCGCGTTCTCCAGCTCGAAGCGCTCGGCCAGATGCGCGCTCAGGCGCGGCGTGAACGGCTGGGCGTTGTTGCGGCCCTGCGCCTTGGCCTGGTACATGGCCGCGTCGGCGTGGCCGAGCAGCGTGTCGATGTCGGTGGCGTCGTGCGGGTAGCAGGCGTAGCCGAGGCTCGGCGTCACGCGCAGCTCCTTGCCGCCGATCAGGTACGGCTCGGCCAGCGTGCGCATCAGCTTGGCGGTGAGCCGCTCGGTGTCGGCCGCCTCGACCAGACCGGGCAGCAGCAGCACGAACTCGTCGCCGCCGGTACGGCTGACCGTGTCGCCGCTGCGCACGACCGAGCGCAGCCGCGTGCCGACCGCGCAGAGCAGCGCGTCGCCGGCAGCGTGGCCGAGCGTGTCGTTGATGTGCTTGAAATGATCGAGGTCGAGAAACACCAGCGCGAAGCCCGGTCCGCCGCTCGCGGCGGCGTGCATCGTCTGCTGGATGCGCTCGCGCAGCAGCGTGCGGTTCGGCAGGTCGGTCAGCGGGTCGTAGTCGGCGAGGTGGCGGATGCGGGCCTCGTTCGCCTTGCGTTCGCTGATGTCGGTGAACGCGGCGACATGGCGCACGGCGCGACCTTGCGCGTCGCGCAGCACCGAGATGCTCAGCCACTGCGGATAGGCCGAGCCGTCCTTGCGCCGGTTCCAGAGCTCGCCGCTCCAGTGACCCTTGCGCGCGAGCGCGTCCCAGAGCGCGGCATAGAACGCCTCCGGCTGGCGGCCCGAGGACAGCAGGTTCGGGTTGCAGCCGATGGCCTCGGCCGGCGCATAGCCGGTCACGCGCGTGAAGGCCGGGTTGACGGCGAGGATGCGGTTGTCGGCATCGGTGATCATCATCGCGTCGTTGCCGATCTCGAACACCAGGCTCGCGAGGCGCAGCTCGGCTTCGACGCGCTTGCGTTCGGCCACATCGCGCGCGATCGCGCAGGCATAGCGCTCGCCGCCGGTTTCGAGCGGCGTCCACGCCACCTCCAGCGCCAGCGACCGCCCGTCGGGGCCGGTCGGGGTCGCCTCGTAGCTGTCCGGCTGCGTCGGCACGCCGGGCGGTGCGAGACCAAGCTCGCCGAGGCTGCGACCGGTGATGGCCGCGGCCGGGCGCCCGAGCGTGCGGCAGGCGGCGTCGTTGGCATAGACGACGCAAAGCCCCGCATCGGCGAGGAAGATCGAATCGGCGGCCGCGTCCACGCAGCGCTGCGTCAGGTACAGCCGGCGTGCGCTCGCTTCGAGCTCCCGGCGCCGGGCGCGCAGCCGCGCCTGTACCCAGCGCGCGTAGGCGATCGAGCTGCCGAGGCCGACACTCAGCGCCAGCGCCAGCGCCCACAGCGTGGCGCGCTCGCGCGCCCGGACGCCGGCTTCAAGCTCGCCGCGCTGGCTGGCGAGCGTGACATCGAGGTCATCGAGATACAGACCGGCGACCAGCGTCCAGCCCCAGGCGTCGAAGGGCGTGACCACCGAGAGCTTCGTGCGCAGCGGACCGCCTGCGGGCCGGTTCCAGTCGTAGCGCACGACGCCGCCGCCGGCACCGGCGCTTGCGAGCAGCTGTTCGAGCACCGCACGGCGCGTTGCATCGAGGGTGGTGCGGCCGTTGCTGCCTTCGAGATCGGGATTCGCCGGCGTGACCATCATCCGGCCGTCGCGGTGGAACACGGCGATGTAGCCGTCGTCCTCGAAGCGCAGCGCGCGCAGCCGGTCGAGTGCCTCGCGCTGCAGCATGCGCATCATCGTGTCGAGGTATTCGCCGGTGCCGAGCAGCCAGTGATACGGCTCGAAGCGCCGCACCCAGGTCAGCTTGTCGTCCATGCGCGTGGCGTCGTTCGGGGGATACCAGCGATAGCGCAGCAGGCCGGCACCTTCGGGCTGCGTCGCGACGCGGATCAGCTCGCACATGATGCAGACGCCGTTGTCGTCGCGGATCGGCAGCAGCGAGTGGCCCTCGCGCTCCGGCGAGGTCGGCAGCAGCACGCAGTCGCCATCGAGCGTATCGATGAAGTAGTAGCCGCGACCGTCGAAGAAGCGCAGCGGGCGCAGCGTCTCGACGATCAGCTTCTGCGTTTCGGCCGTGCCGAGCGGGCCGTCGAGGAGGCGGTGCATCGAATAGACCAGTTCGTACGCGGCCTCGGCCTGCTCGCGCACGCGCTCGGCGAGCAGCGTCTCGGCACGCGAGCGCAGCCAGTCGAGCCAGATCCGGGTTTCGTCGACACGGCGGCGCAGCAGGGTTTCCTGCTGTGCGAGCGTTTCACGTTCGAGCTGATCGATCCGGCGTTCGACCTCGCGGCGGTAGTCGGCGATGAACCACCAGCCGAGCGCGAGCACGAGCGCGGCGATCAGTACAAAGGACACACCGACCTGCAGCCAGGGCAGATAGTCCTCATCGGTGAGCCGGCGCAGGGGGGTACCGGGCATTGCGGGTTTCATGGTGCGAAATTTTCCACCATGCCATCGACCTGACGCATGGGCGGGCTCGCAGGGACACACAACTTATCTGTTTGTTAATGTTCTGGCCATTCCCTTTGCACCGGCCGCTCCGGCGGGGCTGTGCCGGCAGGGAAGGCGGCGGAAGTCCGGAGTGTCCGGAACAAGCGCACGGGAAAGGGATGGGGCCGACGGCGACTGCCCGGCAGGCAGGCGGGATCCTGCGCGGGAGCGCCGGAACCGGGCGCGGGCTCCGGGAGGCCGCACGCCCGCTCATGGCTGCAGGAGCATGGGGGCGTCGCGATCAGCCGTACACGGACTGGAAGGCCGGCTCGTGTTCCGGCAGCGGCCGGCGCTGGCCCTCGCCATCGACGGCGACGTAGACGATCACCGCCTCGGTGACCTTCACGCACAGCGCCGGGCGCTGCGCGAAGACCTCGACGCGCACGGTGATCGAGGTCGTGCCGATGCGCTCGATGCGCGCGAAGCTGCTGACCAGATCGCCGACGGTGACCGGCTGGTGGAACTCCATCGAATGCACGGCGACGGTCGCGACCCGCCCCTGCGCGTATTCGATCGCCAGCACCGAGCCGGCCAGGTCCATCTGCGCCATGATCCAGCCGCCGAAGATCTGGCCGTAGGGGTTGGTGTCGGCCGGCATCGCGACGGTGCGCATGGTCGGCTGGCGGTTGCGCGGAAACTCGGTACCGTTCTCGGGGCTGGACATGCGGGGATTACCTCGGCGAGATTGCTGTTTTCACCGGCGGCGCAGCCCTTGACGGCGGTCATGGCAGCGGCGCACGCCCGGCAGTAAGACGGAAAACCAACGATAACGCAGCGCGACCCGCACGACGGGCGCGCGCACGACCTGTAGGAGGGGCGATGGCGAAGGCGCGTACCGTTTGCATGTACCTCGGTGAGCAGCTCGGCCGCTACGGCTTCGGCGACGACCACCCGTTCGGCGAGGACCGCATCCACGCCTTCATGGACGAGATGCACCGTCGCGAGCTCGACTGGCAGGTGCGCATCCTCGATTCGGTGGCCTGCACCGAGTCCGAACTGCTGCTGTTCCATACGCCCGAATACGTCGCGCGCGTGCAGGAAGGCTCGCGCACCGGCGAGGGCATGCTCGATTATGGCGACACGCCGGCCTACGTCGGCGTCTACGACCACGTCTCGCACGTGGTCGGCGCGGTGCTCGATGCCACGCACAAGCTGATGAACGACCAGATGCGGCGCTGCTTCGTGCCGATCGCCGGCCTGCACCATGCGATGCCGGACACCGCGGCCGGCTTCTGCGTGTTCAACGATGTCGGCGTCGCGATCAAGGTGCTGCAGCAGCAGTACGGACTGGAGCGCATCGCCTACGTCGACATCGACGCGCACCACGGCGACGGGCTGTTCTATCCGTTCGAGACCGATCCGACGGTGATCTTCGCCGACATCCACGAGGACGGCCGCTACAACTTCCCGAACACCGGCTTCCCGCACGAGATCGGCAAGGGCGATGCGAAGGGCCGCAAGCTCAACGTGCCGCTGCTGCCGCTCTCCGGCGATCAGGAATTCAACATGATGTGGGAGAAGGTCGAGGGCTTCGTCGACGACTGGAAGCCGCAGTTCATCTTCGTCAACTGCGGTGCCGACGGCCTCGACGGCGATCCGCTCGCGCACCTGCACTACTCGCAGCAGGCGCACAACCGCGCGATCCGCAGCCTCTGCAGGATTGCCGAGCGCCACAGCGAGGGCCGCATCCTCGCCGTCGGCGGCGGCGGCTACGACCTGCGCAACGTCGGACGCGCGTGGGCGACCGTCGTCAACGCGCTGCTGGAATCGCCGATGACCGTGAACTGACGGCTGTCAGCTCCGCGTTCCAGGCCGCAACCGGCACGCAGGCTGCCGGTTGCGGCCTTTTTCATTACACTAGCGCGCTTTTCCAGCCGGCCGGACGCCCCCTGCGTCCGGCCGCACGCTTTCAGGGGACGCGGAAATGTTCGGTAAAGACATGCAGATCGCCGGCTACGACGACGAACTCTGGGCGGCCATGCAGGCCGAGGCCCAGCGTCAGGAAGATCACATCGAACTGATCGCCTCGGAAAACTACACCAGCCCGCGCGTCCTGCAGGCGCAGGGTTCGGTGCTGACCAACAAGTACGCGGAAGGCTATCCCGGCAAGCGTTACTACGGCGGCTGCGAGTACGTCGACGTGGCCGAGAGCCTGGCGATCGCGCGCGCGAAGCAGCTCTTCGGTGCCGACTACGCCAACGTCCAGCCGCATTCGGGCTCGCAGGCCAACGCCGCCGTCTACATGGCGCTCTGCGAGCCGGGCGACACCGTGCTCGGCATGAGCCTCGCGCACGGCGGTCACCTGACCCACGGTGCCAGGGTCAACTTCTCCGGCAAGATCTACCACGCCGTGCAGTACGGCATCGACGACGAGGGCCGCATCGACTACGACGCGCTTGCGCGCATCGCCGTCGAGTGCAGGCCGAAGATGATCGTCGCCGGCTTCTCGGCGTATTCGCAGGTGCTGGACTTCGCGCGCTTCCGGCAGATCGCCGATCAGGTCGGCGCGTATCTGTTCGTCGACATGGCGCACGTCGCCGGACTGGTCGCCGCCGGCCTGTATCCGAACCCGGTGCCGTTCGCCGACGTGGTCACGACCACGACGCACAAGACGCTGCGCGGCCCGCGCGGCGGCCTGATCCTCGCGAAGGCCAACGAGGCGATCGAGAAGAAGCTCAATTCGCTGGTCTTCCCGGGCACGCAGGGCGGTCCGCTGATGCACGTGATCGCCGCCAAGGCCGTCGCCTTCAAGGAGGCCCTGGAGCCGGCGTTCAGGAGCTACGCGCTGCAGGTCGTGCTCAACGCCAAGGCCATGGCCGGCGTCTGCCTGGAGCGCGGCTACAAGGTCGTCTCCGGCGGCACCGAGAACCACCTGTTCCTCGTCGATCTGGTCAGCCACGGCATCACCGGCAAGGCCGCGGATGCCGCGCTCGGTCAGGCGCACATCACCGTCAACAAGAACTCGGTGCCGAACGATCCGCAGTCGCCGTTCGTGACCTCGGGCATCCGCATCGGCTCGCCGGCGATCACGACCCGCGGCTTCAAGGAGGCCGAGGTGCGGCAGGTCGCGCACTGGGTCTGCGACGTGCTCGACGCCGTCGACAAGCCCGAGCTCGAAGCGACGGTCACGCGCGTGCGCGGCGAAGTCGCGGCGCTCTGCGCGCGCTTCCCGGTCTACACGCACTGAAGCTGCCCCGGCGCGCGCCGCGATGCACTGTCCGTTCTGCGGCGCTGCCGACACCCGCGTCGTCGACTCGCGCCTGTCGCCCGAGGGCGACCGCGTGCGCCGGCGGCGCGAATGCATCGCCTGCGGCGCGCGCTTCACGACCTTCGAGCTCGCCGAGCTGGTGATGCCGCGCGTCGTCAAGCGCGACGGCCGGCGCGAGCCCTTCGCCGGGGACAAGCTGCGCGCCGGCATGCTGCGCGCACTCGAAAAGCGCCCGGTCGGCGCCGAGGCGATCGACGCGGCGCTGGCGCGCATCACCCGGCGCGTGCGCGCGCTCGGTGAGTCCGAGGTCAGCTCGAACCAGCTCGGCGAATGGATGATGGACGAGCTGCGCCGGCTCGATCCGGTCGCCTACGTGCGCTTCGCGTCGGTGTACCGCAGCTTCGAGGACGTGAACGCCTTCCGCGAGGAGATCGAGCGCCTGCAGGCACCGGCGGACGGACGCGAACCGTGAGCCGGCCTGCTGATCCCGCCACCGATGCCCGCCACATGGCACGCGCGCTCGCGCTCGCCGCGCGCGGCCTGAACACGACCAGCCCGAACCCGCGCGTCGGCTGCGTGCTGGTCGCGCCCGATGGCGAGGTGATCGGCAAAGGCTGGCACGAACGCGCCGGCGAGCCGCACGCCGAGGTCCACGCGTTGCGCGCAGCCGGCGGACGCGCGCGCGGCGCCACCGCCTACGTCACGCTCGAACCCTGTGCGCACCACGGCCGCA
>NZ_DAOLKE010000137.1:0-8870 GCF_035331805.1 Plasticicumulans sp.
ACCGGGGCCTCTGGCCGGGGGCCGGGCGCGGCGATCAGCGCCGGCGCGCGCGCAGCCGTCCGAGCCCGAGGGCACCGATCGCCAGCAGGCCGAGGCTGGCCGGTTCCGGGATCTGCGTCAGGAAGCCGCGGATCTCGCCCAGTCCCACGGCCGTGGTGTGGATGTTCAGGTAGGCGCTGCCGGAGGCGAGCGCGGCGGCAAACGCCGCTTCGGCATTGGCGAGGCCGCCCTGCGCGGTCACGAAGGCAGGGTTGAAGGTCGAGGCCACCGTCATGTCGAAGAGCTGGTCGTAGCTGCCCGAGCTGACGCCGGTCACGAAGCCCGGAAACGCCGGGGTCGTCGTCATCACGCCGGCCGTGCCGGTACCGGGCGAGGCGGTCGGGCCGTGGATGTGGGCGGCGGTGGTCGTGCCGGTCAGGCCGCTGAAGTCGAAGTGGATCGCGTACGTATGCGCATCGGTATCGATGACCACGTGCGCGCTGCCGGTGCCGGCCGAGGCATTCGGCGGTGCTTCGGCGGCACCGCTCAGCGTCGCGACGTAGTTGATCGGGATGGCCTGCGCACCATGGGCGACGGCGGCGAAGGCGAGGGCGGATAACAGGCGGGGAAGGCGGGGCATGGGCAAGGCACTCCCTGATGGCTTTTGTTGACTGGGTTCCACGGGCATGTGCCGGCAGGGTGTGATCCGGCACAGCGCCAGCGTAGTCGCCGGCAGTCGCAGCGGAAGCAGGGCAGCCGGGGCGGCCGGCTTACGATTCGGACAGGGGATTGCGTACCGCGGCCAGCACCGGACGCACGCTGCCGGCGCCCTCCGGCGGCGGTGTCTCGGCAGGCGGGGCTTCCACCGGCACCGACTTCAGCACCGGCGTATCCGGGATCGCCATGCTCCAGCGGTTGCGACCGCCGCGCTTGCTGCGCGCCATCGCTGCATCGGCCAGTGCCACCAGCGTGCCGACCTGATCGCCGTGCTCCGGAAACTGGCTGGCGCCGATGCTGACGCCGATGCGCACGCGCTGGGCGTCGATCGCGATCGGTTCGGACAGCGCGGTGAGGATCTTCTCGGTGATGCGCGCGACCGAGGGGGCGTCGCGCACCGTGCGCAGGATCACCGTGAACTCGTCCCCGCCCATGCGCGCGACCGTGTCGGAATCGCGGACGCTGGCCGAGAGCCTGAGCGCCACCTGCATCAGCAGCGTGTCGCCGGCAGGGTGGCCGAGGCTGTCGTTGATCTCCTTGAAACCGTCGAGGTCGAGGTACAGCAGCGCCAGCCGGGTGCCGTCGCGGCGGGCGGCGGCGACCGCGCGCTCCAGCCGGTCGAAGAACAGCATGCGGTTCGGCAGCCCGGTCAGCGCGTCGTGGTGGGCGAGGAAATCGAGCCGGGCACGCAGCTTGCGCTGCTCGGTCATGTCGCTGACGACGCCGTAGATCGCAGTCGCGGTCCCGCTCTCGTCGCGCAGCACGCCGAGGCGTGTATCGGTCCAGAGCGTCGTGCCGTCGGCGCAGCGCAGTTCGAGTTCGAAGCGGACTTCCGGAATCGACGCATCGCCGGCCTGACGGCTCAGCCGGGCGTGTTCGGCGCTCAGCAGCGCAGCCGATTCGAGCGTGCAGAGTTCCTCCGGCGGCCGGTTCTGCATGCTCGATGGCGCGAACTGGCACAGCCGTTCGAGGGCCGGGCTCAGATACGTGAACTGCGGCGTCCCGAGCGACATCGTCCAGATCAGTTCGCTGCCGTGCGCGGCCAGCAGCCGGTAACGGCGTTCGGCCTCGCGCTGCTCGCTGACGGCGCGCTGCAGCCCGCGCTCGGCACGGTCGAGCCGGCGCTGCATGCGCTGCTGCACGAACAGCGCCGCCAGACCGGTGATCGCCATGACCGAGACCAGCAGCCAGAAGATCGAGGCATCGATGCCGACCACATCGGCCGCCGCCACCGGCGGCAGGGTGGCGAGCAGCAGTGTCGCGCAGCTGCGGACCCGGAATCGGCGGACGGAGCAGGCTTCCCTGGCGGCAACGGACATCGGGCGGCGGCCTCGGCGAACACGGTGGTCTGGACCCCGTGGCGGACCGGCACGGGACGGGTGTCGCTACCATGCCAGAAGCGTACGAACATCCGCAGCCGGTAACGGGAAATTTCGCATGAGCGGCCGGCCGGCGCGCCGGGTGGCACCGGCCTGCGCAGGACTCAGGCGCTCTGCCCGTCCGGCGGACCCTTCAGCTCGACGACGTTGCCTTCCGGGTCGTGCAGGTAGATCGACGGCCCCATGCCTTCGGCGCCATAGCGGCGTTCGGTCGGGCCGGGTGCGAGGCCGTGGGCGGCCAGATGCGCGCGGATCGCGGCCTCGTCCCAGGGCTCGACGCGCACGCAGAAGTGATCGAGGTTCGGGCCGTCGTGGTCCGGCACGTGCCCGCCCTGACGGCCGAGTTCGCTGTCGAATGGCACCAGATCGATGATGGAGGCACCGGCGCGCAGCTGGATCAGGCCGATGTCGAGCCGCCGCTCGACCGGGCAGCCGAGCACGGTTTCGTAGAAGTGCTGCATGCGTGCCGGATCGCGCACGCGCAGCACGACGTGATCGAGTTCACGGATGCGGATGGGCTGATGCATCGTGCGGCTCCCGTTCCTCAGTCAGTACCGGGGCCGAGCATCTGCTCCGGGCGCACCCATTCGTCGAACTGTTCGGCGCTGACGAAGCCGAGTGCCAGCGCGGCCTCCTTCAGCGTCAGGCCCTCGGTGTGCGCCTTGCGTGCGATCGCGGCGGCGCGGTCGTAGCCGATGTGGCGGTTCAGCGCCGTCACCAGCATCAGCGAACGGTCGAGCAGCTCGCGGATGCGCGGCAGGTTCGGTTCGATGCCGAGCGCGCAGTGGCGGCGGAAGCTGTCCATGCCGTCGGCGAGCAGCCGCGTGCTCTGCAGGAAGGCATGGATGATCAGCGGCTTGTAGACGTTCAGCTCGAAGTTGCCCTGCGAGCCGGCGAAGCCGATCGCCACGTCGTTGCCGAACACCTGCGCGCAGGCCATCGTCAGCGCCTCGCACTGCGTCGGGTTGACCTTGCCGGGCATGATCGAGCTGCCCGGCTCGTTCTCCGGGATCGTGAGCTCGCCGAGGCCCGAGCGCGGCCCCGAGGCGAGCCAGCGCACGTCGTTGGCGATCTTGACCAGCGCCGCGGCCAGCGACTTCAGCACGCCGTGCGCGTGCACCAGCGCATCGTGCGCGGCCAGCGCCTCGAAGCGGTTCGGTGCCGGCACGAAGGGCAGGCCGGTGCTGCGCGCCAGTTCCGCGATCGCGCGTTCGGCGAACTGCGGATGGGCGTTGAGGCCGGTGCCGACCGCGGTGCCGCCGAGCGCGAGTTCGCAGAGGTGCGGCAGGGCATCGGTCAGATGGCGTTCGGCGTGCGCAAGCTGCGCGACCCAGCCCGACATCTCCTGCCCGAGCGTCAGCGGCGTGGCGTCCTGCAGGTGCGTGCGGCCGATCTTGATGACGCCGGCGCAGGCGACGGCCTTGTCGGCGAGCGTCTCGCGCAGCGTCGCCAGCGCCGGCAGCACCTGCCGGTGCACGGCCTCGACCGCAGCGAGGTGCATCGCGCTCGGGAAGGCGTCGTTCGAGGACTGGCCGGCGTTGACCGCATCGTTCGGGTGCACCTTGCGGCCCTGGCCGCGCGGGCCGCCGAGCAGCTCGCTGGCGCGGTTGGCGATCACCTCGTTGAGGTTCATGTTGGTCTGCGTGCCGGAGCCGGTCTGCCAGACCGCGAGCGGAAATTCATCGGCATGGCCGCCGTCGATGATCTCGCCGGCCGCCTGCACGATCGCCTGCGCGACGGGCTCCGGGAGCACGCCGAGCCCGGCGTTGGCGAGCGCGGCGGCGCGCTTGAGGCGCGCCAGCGCCCGGATCAGCTCCGGCGGCATCTTCTCGGTCGAGATGCGGAAGTGCTCCAGCGAGCGCTGCGTCTGTGCGCCCCAGAGCCGTTCGTCGGGGACTTCCACGTCGCCGAGGCTGTCGTGTTCGATGCGCATGTTCATCGGGATCACTCCGGGGAAGCAGCCGTCCGGCCTCTGCTCGTGACCGCCCTCAGTCGTCGAGCAGCTGGCGCAGCACCCAGGGCAGGATGCCGCCGTGGCGGAAGCAGGTGAGTTCGATCGGCGTGTCGATGCGACAGAGCACCGGCACCTGGCGCACGCTGCCATCGGGGCTGCGGATCGTCAGTTCCAGCGTCTGCTGCGGCTTGAGGCTCGCGAGCGGTGGCAGGTCGAAGCGGTCGTCCGGGCCGAGGTTCAGCGTGTGGGCGCTGTCCTCGCCGCTGAACTGCAGCGGCAGCACGCCCATGCCGACCAGGTTCGAGCGGTGGATGCGCTCGTAACTCCTCGCGACCACCGCACGCACGCCGAGCAGCAGCGTGCCCTTGGCCGCCCAGTCGCGGCTCGAACCGGTGCCGTATTCCTCGCCGGCGAACACCAGCGTCGGCACGCCGCGCCGGCCGTATTCCATCGCCGCGTCGTAGACCGTCACCCGCTCGCCGTCGAGCAGCGTCCAGCCGCCCTCGACCGGCTTGCCGTCCGCACCGGGGGCCAGCATCCGGTTGCGGATGCGCACGTTCGCGAAGGTGCCGCGGATCATGACCTCGTGGTTGCCGCGCCGGGAGCCGTAGCTGTTGAACTCGGCCGGCGGCACGCCGAGCGACTGCAGGTAGCGCCCGGCCGGCGAGTCGGCGCGGAAGCTCCCGGCCGGCGAGATGTGGTCGGTGGTCACCGAGTCGCCGAGGATCAGCAGCGCGCGCGCATCGCGGATGTCGGCCGGCGGCGAGGGCGTGCGCGTGAAGCCGTCGAAGAACGGCGGCCGGGCGATGTAGGCCGAGTCCGGCCAGTGGTAGCGCGCGCCGTTCGGCACCGGGATGTCCTGCCACAGCGGCCCGCCGTCGATCGCGCCGTAGCGGCGGCGGTAGCTGTCCGGGTCGCTCGCGTGCGCGAGCGTGTCGGCGATCTCGGCGCGCGCCGGCCAGAGTTCGCGCAGGAACACCGGCCGGCCGTCGGCATCGTGGCCGAGCGGCTCGTGCGCGAGGTCGATGTCGATGCGCCCGGCCAGCGCATACGCGACCACCAGCGGCGGCGAGCCCAGGAAGTTGGCGCGGATGCGCGGGTGGATGCGCGCCTCGAAGTTGCGGTTGCCGGAGAGCACCGCCGCGCACACCAGCCCGTGTCCGGTGACGGCCTGCTCGATCGCCGGCGCGAGTTCGCCGGCGTTGCCGATGCAGGTCGTGCAGCCGTAGGCCGACAGCGCAAAGCCGAGTTCGGCGAGCGGCGCCAGCAGCCCCGCGCGTTCGAGGTAATCCGTGACCACGCGCGAGCCGGGGGCGAGCGAGGTCTTGATGCCGGCGCGCACCGTCAGGCCGCGGCCCACGGCGGCACGTGCGAGCAGGCCGGCGGCGATCATCACCTCCGGGTTCGAGGTGTTCGTGCACGAGGTGATCGCCGCGATCAGCACGTCGCCGTGGCCGAGGTCGGCCGGCAGCGCGTCCTCGCGGTTCTCGGCCGGCTCGCCGCCGCCTGCGAGCGGCACGCGCGCATCGATCTGCTCCGCCGTCAGCCCGTAGCCGCCTTCGTCCGGCCGGCCGGCGAGCAGCTGGCGGAAGCGCGCCGGCAGCTCATCGAGCGCGATGCGGTCCTGCGGGCGCTTCGGGCCGGCGAGGCTCGGCACGACGGCCGCGAGATCGATGGTCACGAGCCGCGAGAAGTCGAGCTCGGCCGCCGCCGGCACGCCGAACAGGCCCTGGGCGCGGAAGTAGGCCTCGAAGCGCTCGATCTCCTCGTCGCTGCGCCCGGTGTGCTGCAGGTACTCGACCGTGCGCGCATCGACCGGGAAGAAGCCGGTCGTCGCGCCGTATTCGGGCGCCATGTTGGCAATGGTCGCGCGGTCGGTGACCGACAGGCCCGCCGTGCCCTCGCCGCAGAACTCGACGAAGCAGCCGACCACGCGCTCCCTGCGCAGGCGCTCGGTCACGGCCAGCACCAGATCGGTGGCGGTCACGCCCTCGCGCAGCCGGCCGGTCAGCTCGACGCCGACCACGTCCGGCGTCAGGAAGTACAGCGGCTGGCCGAGCATCGCCGCCTCGGCCTCGATGCCGCCGACGCCCCAGCCGAGCACGCCGAGCGCGTCGATCATCGTCGTGTGCGAATCGGTGCCGACCAGCGTGTCCGGGTAGGTGATGCCGTCGCGCTCGTGCACGCCGCGGCACAGGTATTCGAGGTTGACCTGATGGACGATGCCGGTGCCGGGCGGCACGACGCGGAAGCTGCGCAAGGCCTGCGTGCCCCACTTCAGGAAGGCGTAGCGCTCGCGGTTGCGTTCGTATTCGCGCTGCAGGTTCAGTTCGAGCGCATCGGGCCGGCCCCAGTGATCGATCATCACCGAGTGATCGACGACCAGATCGACCGCGACCAGCGGCTCGACGATGCCGGGCTCGCCGCCGGCGGCGGCCGCGGCATCGCGCATCGCTGCCAGATCGCAGAGCAGCGGCACGCCGGTGAAGTCCTGCAGCACGACGCGCGCGACCACGAACGGGATTTCCTCGCTGCGCGGCGCCTGCGGCTGCCAGCCGGCCAGGGCGCGCACGTGCGCCTCGGTGATGTTCTCGCCATCGCAGTGGCGCAGCACCGATTCCAGCACCAGACGCAGCGACACCGGCAGCCGCGACACGGCGCCGAGACCGGCGCTCTCGAGCGCGGCGAGGCTGCAGTAACGGCCATGCTGGCCGGAGGCGGTCGTGAAGACGCGCAGCACGTCGAACGGATCGTGGGTCATCGGAAGGATTCTCCGGCAACGGATCGGACAGGCCTGCAACCTGCGACTGCGCAGCGGTCGACGGATTCCCGGCTGCGGGCTCAAGGGCTTGCGATCGGTCTGTCGATCAGCGTAGGAGAGGCGTCCGCCGCCTGCTCCGGAAGCGCTGCTATTCGGCAGCGTGGGGAACCGTTGCCGGCGCTGCAGCGGGCCTGCGCGCGAGCACGGCGATGCGGCCCTTGTCGCGGCCGCGGGTCGGTGGATTCAGGTACTCGATGCGTTCGAGTCCGAAGCCGAGATCGAGCAGCCCTGCGAGCAGCACATCCGGCGCCAGCGCGTCGTAGAAGAAGCGCGCGCCGTGCATGGTGTCGGTGAAGGCCGGCTGCGCGCTGCCGCCCGAGCTGAGCAGCAGCCGGCCACCGGGCTGCAGAAGACGGAAGATGCGGGCCAGCAGCGGCAGGTGCAGGGCACGCGGCAGGTGAAACAGCGCATCCCAGATGAGCACCGCGGCGAAATTCTTGTCCGTGTCCGTGTCCGTGTCCGGAATCCAGCCCCCGATGTCGGCTTCCAGCCAGCGTCCCTGCGGCAGCCGGGTGCGGGCCAGCGCCAGCAGGCGGGCAGACTGATCGATGCCGGTGACCTGCAGCCCGCGCGCCAGCAGCCATTCCCCCAGCGGCCGGCCGCTGCCGCAGCCGAGATCGAGCACCGGTGCCGGCGGCCTCAGCCCGCGCACCAGATCAAGCAGCCAGCCGGCTTCGCGCTCGTCCAGGCAACGGCGCGCAGCATCCCAGGCGCTGGCGATGGCGTCGTAGCTGTCGCGGTTCAGTGGCTGCGGCCCGGCCGGCAGCAGCGGATCGTCATGGTTCATCGTCATGATTGCGGCCTGATTCCTGCCTTCAGCATGGCCGCTGCCGGGGCCGCGATCGATGGCCCCGGCTGCACGGGCGGAAAATCCGTCCGGGAACCCGCAGCGCTGCGCTGTTTTCACTTCCGTATCGCATGCGATGCGCCATTTCAGGGAATGCCGACATGACCACCTCCTTCCCGCCGGCCGCTGCCGCCGGCCTCGCGCCGCTGCTGATGCCCGCGGTCGCCGAACTGGTGCCGCCGGCCTGGGCCGGATACCGGCCGCTGATCGTCGAGGCGCTCGACGGCTTCCTCGGGCGGCTGTCGGGCGCGCGGCTCGATGCCATCGTCGCTGCGCAGCTCGAACTGCCCGAGGATGCGACGGCCGCAGCGCGCGTGGTCGCCCTCGCGCGTGCCTGCCCGAGCCTGCACAAGCTCGGGCAGGTGCTGGCGCGCGACCGCCGGCTCGATGCGCAGTTGCGCGTGCGGCTGCAGACGCTGGAATCGCTGCCGCCCGAGACGCCGGCCGAGGTCTGGCTGCCGCTGATCCGCGCCGAGATCGGTGCGGTGCCGCATCTGGAGATCGCGCCGCAGGCACTGGCCGAGGCCAGCGTCGCGATCGTCGTGCCGTTTGCGCGCCACGGCGGCATCGCGCCGGATGCGCGCGGCGTGTTCAAGGTGCTGAAGCCCGGCATCGAGGCGCAGCTCGCCGAGGAACTCGCGATCTGGGCCGAACTCGGCGACTGGCTGGAAGCGCGCAGCGCCGAGCTCGGCCTGCCCGAACTGCCGTATCGCGAGACGCTCAGCGGCGTGCAGGGGTTGCTGCTCAACGAGATCCGCCCCGAAACCGAACAGGCGCACCTCGCCGCCGCCTGCCGCCGCCACGCCGAAGACCCGAACGTGCTGATCCCGCAGCCGCTCGAATACTGCACGCCGCGGCTGACAGCGATGACGCGCATCGACGGCGACAAGATCACCGAAGCCACCGGCCATCGCCCGCGCCTGGCCCGTGCGCTGTATGCGGCGCTGCTCGCGCAGCCGTTCTGGCAGCCGCAGGCGCAGACGATGTTTCATGCCGACCCGCACGCCGGCAACCTGCGCGTGACCGCCGACGGACGGCTCGCGATCCTCGACTGGAGTCTGGTGGCCGTGCTCGATCGCGAGGCGCGCATCGCGCTGGTGCGCGTCGTGCTCGCGGCGCTCGCGCAGGATGGCGCGCTGTTTGCGCGCGCGCTCGCCGCGCTCGGCCGCCCGG
>NZ_DAOLKE010000138.1:0-8869 GCF_035331805.1 Plasticicumulans sp.
CTCCTTCTCCGCCATTGACTGGCAAGAGCCGCCGGTTCCCCGCAGGGGACCGGCGGCTTTTTCATGGGCCGCAAATCAGCGCCGGCCCCGCTCAGCCGCCGCTGCCGGCCGCACGCCGTTGCCGCACGGCCTCCAGACAGCCCCGCAATTCCTCCGCCAGCAAATCCGCCACCAGCCGTCCGATGCGCGGCAAGGGCCGGCGGGCGCTGATTGCGATCGCGACCGTCTGCGGCTGCACGTTGCGGTCGGTCAGCGGGATGAAGCACAGACGCCCGGCGAGGATTTCGGGAGCGGCGTCGAGTTCCGAGGTCAGCGCGACGTGGCTGCCGGCGGCGGCGAGGTGCTTGACCAGCTGCAGCGAGTTGGTCTGCACCGGGGCCTCGCGTTCGGCGAACAGCCAGCCGTGGCGGCTCTCCAGGTAGCGGCGGATCGTCAGCGAGCGGTTCTGCGAGACGATCGGATATCCGGAGACCGCCTTCAGGCTGGTGTCGGGCTGGCCGGCGAGCGGGTGGCCGGGCGCGACGACGCAGCCGAGCGGCAGTTCGGCCTGCATGACCAGGTGCAGGTCGCGACCGGCCTTCAGGTTGAACGCGATCGCGAGGTCGGTCGTGCCGGCGATCAGCGCGGCCTCGGCCTGATCGGGGCTGACGATGTCGATCTCCAGCCGGATGCGCGGATGCTCGCGGTGCAGGCGTTCGAGGAACACCGGCATCAGGCCGTTGGCGTGGCTGTCCATCGCCGCGAGCCGCAGGCTGCCCTGATTGATGCCCTGCAGCTGGCGGATGTCGGTCAGCAGCCGGCTGGCATCGTGCTGCCAGCGCTTCGCCAGCGTCACCACCAGCTCGCCGGCGGCACTGAGGCGCATGCCGTCGGGCTGGCGCTCGAACAGCGGGGCGCCGAGCAGATCCTCCAGCAGCAGGATCTGGCGGTCGATCGCCGAGGCCGACAGGTTCAGCACGCGCGCGGCGGCCTGCACCGAACCGGCACGGGCGACGACCTCGGCATAGCGCAGCATCTTCGGCAGCAGGGACTGGGGCATCGCGTCCTCCCGTTCGAATTTATCGAACGCAGCCTTGCTTATTATCAGATGGACGGCAATGCCCGCCGAGCGCCAGAGTTGCGCCTGTCGCACTGCAACAGACGAGGCGCACGGTGGACATTCCGATTCCGGACCGCGACGCGGCCGCCCAGCTCGAAGCCCTGAATGCCTGCCCGGAGGACGCCTTCGTCGCGGCCCTCGGCGAGGTCGTCGAACACTCCCCGTGGGTCGTGCGCCGCGTCGCCGCGCTGCGGCCGTTCGCGTCGGTGTGGGCACTGCACGCGGCGCTCGCCGGTGTGCTGCGCGCCAGCGATGCCGACACGCGCACCGCGCTGCTGCAGCGTCATCCGGAACTGGCCGGGCGCGAGGCGGGCGAGGGCACGCTGACCGCGGATTCGAACCGCGAGCAGTCGCGCCTCGGCCTCGACCGCCTCAGTGCGGCCGAGCACGCCCGCCTGAGGGCGCTGAACACCGCCTACCGCGAGCGTTTCGGCTTTCCGTTCATCACGGCCGTGCGCCTGCACGCGGATCTCGCCTCGATCTTCGCCGAGGGCGAACGCCGGCTCGCGAACGCCGCGGCCACCGAGGCCGGGGTCGCGCTCACGCAGGTGGCCGAGGTCGTGCGCGGGCGGCTGGCGCAGCGCTTCGGGATCGCGCCGGGCTGGCTGAGCACGCATGTGCTCGACGCGGTCGCCGGCCTGCCGGCCGCCGGCGTGGCGCTGACGCTGTCGGTGCAGCACGCCGGAGGTTGGCGCCGGCTCGGCGGCTTCGAGACCGATGCCGAGGGCCGCTGCCCGCTGCTGCTCTGCGACGACGCGATGCGGGCCGGCACCTACCAGATCGAATTCCGCATCGGCGACTACTTCCGCAGCCGCGGTCACGACGGCGGTTTCCTCGACACGGTGCCGGTGCGTTTCGTCGTCTCCGATGCGGCCCTGCACTACCACGTGCCGCTGCTGTGCACGCCTGCCAGTTACACCACCTACCGGGGGAGCTGATCGCCATGAGCGGACAACGCGGACACGAGCTGCAGCTCGAAGCCATCACCCAGCGCTTCCACGACTTCGTGGCGGTGCGTGACATCAACCTGCGCATCGGTGCCGGCGAACTGGTGGCGCTGCTCGGGCCTTCGGGCTGCGGCAAGTCGACGCTGCTGCGGATCATCTCCGGCTTCATGCGCCAGACCGAGGGCCGGGTGCTGTTCGACGGCGAGCCGGTCGATCACCTGTCGCCGAGCCGGCGCGGCGTCGGCATCGTGTTCCAGAACTACGCGCTGTTCCCGCACCTGAGCATCCGCCAGAACATCGCCTACGGCCTCGAAGTGCAGGGCGTGGCGAAGGCGAAGCGCGATGCGCGCGTCGACGAGATGCTCGCGCTCGTGCACATGAGCGAGTTCGCCGGGCGCTTCCCGCGCCAGCTTTCGGGCGGCCAGCAGCAGCGCGTGGCGCTCGCGCGCTGCCTTGCCGTTGATCCGAAAATCCTGCTGCTCGACGAGCCCTTCGGGGCGCTCGACAAGAATCTGCGCCTCGACATGCAGATCGAGGTCAAGCGCCTGCAGCGCGAGTACGGCATCACCACCGTGCTCGTGACCCACGACCAGGAGGAGGCGCTGTCGATGGCCGATCGCGTCGCGGTCATGAGCCGCGGCCGCGTCGAGCAGATCGCCTCGCCGACCGATATCTACGACCGGCCCGCGACGCTGTTCGTGAACCAGTTCGTCGGCTCGACCAACGTGCTCGACGGCACGGTCAGCACGGCCGATGCCGACGGCAGCCCGGTCGTGGCGCTGGCCGGCGGCCGGCGCATCCGGGTCGCCAGCGATGCGCCGCTGACGGCCGGCAGCGCGGTGCGCGTCAGCATCCGCCCCGAGCACCTGCACCTGCACGCCGAGGCACCGGGCGCCGATGCGCTGCCCGGCGCGGTGCAGACGGCGCTGCCGCTCGGTGCGCTCGTCGTCTACGACCTCGCGCTCGAGGGCGGCGCGGCGCTGAAGGTCAGCGTGCCGCGTCAGCGCGGCGAGGCACTGCTTCCGGCCGGGGCGCAGGTCTGGGCCGCCCCGCAGCCATCGGCCGGCTACCGGGCGTTTCCGGCCTGAGGGCGCCGCCCTGCCGTCCGCAGCCATTTCCGGCTCCCCCGGCCCGGCGGCATCGCCCGCGCCGGAAGCGGGCATGAACCCTCCCTGACGACGTGCCGCGACGGGCGGTTTCCGCCCGCTTTCCCTTCCTGATACCGAGGCAGCAGACGATGAATGAGCGATTCCTGATGACCCGACGCGAACTGCTGATGGCCGGCGGTGCCCTGGCGCTGGGCGCGCTGCTGCCGGCGGGCCGGGCGCGTGCCGAGGCCGGCAAGCTGGTGGCGGCGACCTATCCCGGCACCTGGAGCGAGGCGCACCGCAACGTGCTGAAGCCGGCCTTCCAGAAGCGCGTCGATGCGGGCGTCACGCAGTCGATCATCCTCGGCACCGACCAGGTCGCGCGCCTCGCGGCCGCGAAGGGCCAGACGCCGCCGTTCGACGTGGCGATCTTCGATCCGCCGCAGGTGCTCGATGCCGTGCGCCAGGGCCTGATCGCCGAATACCCGGCCGCGCAGTCGCCGCACTACGCCGAGCTGCTGCCGGTGTATCAGGACCGCTGGGGGCCGAAGGTCTCGATGCAGGTCATCGGCCTTGCCTACAACCCGGAGCGGATCAAAACCCCGCCGAAGCGCTGGGACGATCTCTGGGATCCGCAGTACAGGGGCCGCGTCGGCATGACGGCGCTCAACAGCCAGCTGGGGCTGGCCTTCCTCGCCGAGCTGAACCGGCTGCGCGGTGGCAGCAGCAGCGACTTCGAACCGGCGTTCAGGGCATTGCGCGAGCTGCTGCCCGCGCTCGGCGCGGTGGCGGCGAACCTCGGCGCGTTCGCGACGCTGTGGCAGCAGGAGCAGATCGACATCGCGCCGTACAACTTCAACTTCGTGCAGACGCTGAAGGCCAAGGGCGTGCCGGTCGAGTTCGTCGTGCCCGAGACCGGCGCGGTCGCCTGGCACACGAGCCTGCACGTGGTCGCCGGCACGACGGTGCCGGAGCTGGCCGTGCAGTACATCGACACCCACCTCGATCCGCTCGTGCAGGCGGCGATGATGCAGCCGCCGTACGACGTGATCCCGACCAACGGCAAGGTGGCGCTCGCCGGCGCCGTGACGCAGTCGGTCGCGAAGACGCAGGACGCGCTCGCGGCGCTGCGTGGCGTCGACTGGGCGGTGCTGACCGAGCAGCGCAGCGCGCTGATCGAACGCTTCAACCGCGAGATCCGGGTCTGAGCATGGCCGCGCCCCGCGCCCCGCTGACCCTGCCGCTGACGGCGCTGTTCGCCGCCGGCTTCGTCGCGCCGCTGTGCGTGCTGCTGATGCTGTCGCTCGCTGCCGGCGATGACGGCAGCGCCGGCCTCACGCTCGCGCAGTACGCGCGCTTCCTCGGCGATCGCTTCAACCTGTCGGTCCTCGGCTCGACGCTGCTGCTCGGCGCCGAGGCGACGCTCGTATGCCTGCTGTTCGGCTTCCCGGTCGCGTGGGTCTGCGCGCGGGCCGGGGCGCGCTGGCAGAGCGTGCTGATCTTCCTCGTGGTGCTGCCGATCCTGACCAGCGTCGTCGTGCGCACCTTCTCGTGGATCGTGATCCTCGGGCGCCAGGGCCTGCTGAACCAGATCCTGCTCGGGCTCGGGCTGATCGATGCGCCGCTGAAGCTGCTGTATTCCGAGGCCGGCGTCGTGCTGGTGCTCGCGCAGGTGCAGATGCCGCTGATGGTGCTGCCGATCCTGACCGTGCTGTCGCGCCTCGACCCGAACCTCGCCGATGCCTCGCGTGCGCTCGGGGCCGGGGAATGGCGCACGCTCTGGCGCGTGACGCTGCCGCTGGTCATGCCCGGCATCATCGCCGGCTGCATCCTGAGCTTCGCCGCCAGCATCACCGCCTTCGTCACGCAGACGCTGATCGGCGGCGCGCGCCTGCTGTACCTGCCGCTGTTCATCTACCAGCAGGCGGTCGGTGCCAACGACTGGCCGTTTGCGGCGGCGGTGTCGGTGGTGTTCATGATCGCGGTGCTGCTGGTCGTGGTGCTGCTGAACGGTTTCGGCCGGAGGTACGAAAAGCATGTCTGAGCAAACCCTCGTCCTGCCGGCGCCGCCGCTGCCGCGCCGGGCCGCCCCGTCGTTCGAGGCCTGGTCGCTGAGATGCGTGTTCGGCGTGCTCGCGGCGCTGGCGCTGGTGTTCCTGGTCGCGCCGACGCTGGTGATCCTGCTGACCTCGTTCACGGCCACCGAATCGCTGCGCTTTCCGCCCGAAGGCTTCTCGCTGCGCTGGTACGCCGCGCTGCTCGATGCCGACCAGATGCAGGCCGCGGCCTGGAACAGCCTCGTGGTCGCGCTCTGGACGACCGTGCTGTGCGTGCTGCTCGGCACGCCGGCGGCGATCGCGATCGCGCGCAGCAAGAGCCCGTGGGTGCGCGCCTGCGACGTGCTGTTCATGTCGCCGCTGCTGCTGCCGGCGCTCGCCTTCGGCTTCGCGGCGCTGATCTTCATCCACCGGCTCGGGCTGCGGCCGGACCTGCCGCTGCTGGTGCTCGGGCACGTGATCGTCTGCACGCCGTTCGTGCTGCGCACGACGATCGCGGCCCTGACGCAGCTCGAACCCTCGCTGCTCGACGCCTCGCGCAGCCTCGGTGCCAGCGAATGGACGACGTTCCGGCGCGTGACGCTGCCGCTGATCGCCCGGGGCATCGGGGCCGGAGCCTTCCTCGCGTTCATGGCCTCGTTCGACAACGTGCCGGTGTCGCTCTTTCTCGCCGACGAGCGCACCGAGGTGCTGCCGATCCACCTGTGGCAGCAGATCGAGAACAACCTCGACGTGCGCACCGCCGCGGCCTCGGGCCTGATCGTGCTGCTGACGCTGACGCTGATGGTGATCGCCGAACGCACGGCCGGGCTGACCCGGCAGATGCGCTGAGCAGGGGGGACGGCCACGATGCCCGGTCTTTCGATCCATGTCGTCGATGTCGCCGGCGGGCGGGTTGCGCAGGGCATGCGCGTCGAAGTCCGCTACGCCGAAGGCGAGGGCTGCCTGCAGCCGCTCGCCGACGGTCCGGTCTCGGCCAGCGGCCTGCTGGAGGACGAACGCCTCGCCCGGCGCTTCGCGCCCGGTCGCGTGCAGGTGCGCTTCCACGTCGCGCACTGGTACCGGCAGGCCGGCAGCGTCCTGCCGCAGCCGCCGTTTCTCGACGTGGTCGTCTTCGATTTCGGCCTCGCCGATCCCGGGGCCCACTACCACCTGCCGTTCAAGTGCACGCCCTGGGGCTACTCGTGCTTCCGCGGCGGGGCATGAGTGCCGGCTGGCGACATATCTGCTCTGCGGAGGCGCAAACCATGCCCTACGACCCGAAGTTCATGCAGCGCGCGCTGGCCCTGAGTGCAACAAGCCTCGACACCCCCGGCACGCAGCCCTTCGGTGCCGTCGTCGTCCGGCACGGCGAGATCGTCGGCGAGGGCCTGAACCATGCCCTCGCGCGGCTCGATCCGACCGCGCACGGCGAGATCGAGGCTCTGCGCGACGCCTGCCGGCGGCTCGGGCGGCTCGATCTCGGCGACTGCGAGCTGTACACCAGCTGCGAGCCCTGCGCGCTGTGCGTCGCGGCGCTGCAGATGGCCGGCATCCGGCATCTGTATTACGCCGCCGGCCTGCGCGCCTGTACCGCGCTGTTCGAGCCGCTGGCCGCGACGCGCTGGCGCAACCTCGACACCGATGATCTGCGCGTGCAGAGCGGCCTGCCAGGCGGGGCGCGCCGGCTGCCGGACAGCCAGCACGAGGCCGACGCGGCGCTGCGCATCATTGCCGTCTGGGTCGATGCGCGCGTGGCCGTCCCCTGAAGAAGCCGCCGGCCGGCGCGACTACGCTTGCCGGCGCAGGGCGCGCTGATCGCGCCGCAGGGCCAAGCCGCATGACCGATACCCCCCGCCTGACCATCCGCCGTGCCGCCGTGCTCGGGGCCGGCGTCATGGGGGCGCAGATCGCTGCGCACCTCGCCAATGCCGACGTGCCGGTGCTGCTGTACGACCTCGCCGCCAGCGACGGCCCGCCCGAGGGCATCGCGCGCGCGGCGATCGCGAGGCTCGGCCGGCTGGAACCGGCGCCGCTCGCCACCCCCGGGCGCGCGGCGCACATCGAGCCGGCGAGCTACGCGCACGATCTCGCGCGCCTCGGCGACTGCGATCTGGTCATCGAGGCGATCGCCGAGAAGCTCGAATGGAAGACGGCGCTGTACGCGCAGGTCGCGCCGCATCTGCGGGCCGATGCGGTGTTCGCGTCGAACACCTCGGGGCTGTCGATCGCGACGCTGGCAGCGGCGCTGCCGGCGGGGCTGCGCGCGCGCTTCTGCGGCATGCACTTCTTCAATCCGCCGCGCTACCTGCCGCTGGTCGAGCTGATCCGGCATCCGGACACCGACCCGCAACTGCTCGATGCGCTCGAAACCTGGCTGACGAGCTGGCTCGGCAAGCACGTGCTGCGCGCGCCCGATACGCCGAACTTCATCGCCAACCGCGTCGGCGTGTTCTCGATGCTGGCGGTGCTGCAGCACACGCAGACCTTCGGGCTCGGGCTCGATGAGGTCGATGCGCTGACCGGACCGGCGATCGGCCGGCCGAAGAGCGCGACGTACCGCACCGCCGATGTGGTCGGGCTCGACACGCTCGCGCACGTCGTCGACACGCTGCGCTCGACGCTGCCGGAGGATCCGTGGCGGGCGAGCTTCACGCTGCCCGACTGGCTGCAGGCGCTGATCGCCCGCGGCGCGCTCGGCCAGAAGACCGGCGCCGGCATCTACCGCAAGGACGGCAGGACCATCCGCGTGCTCGATCCGGCGAGTGCGGACTACCGCGACAGCCGCGGCACGGTCGCCGCCGAGGTCGCAGCCATCCTCGCCGGGCGCGATCCGGTGGCGCGTTTCGCGGCGCTGCGGGCCAGCGCGCATCCGCAGGCGCGGTTTCTGTGGGCGATCTTCCGCGACCTGTTCCATTACTGCGCCGTGCATCTGGCCGACATCGCCGACAGCGCCCGCGACATCGACTGCGCGCTGCGCTGGGGCTTCGGCTGGGCGCTCGGGCCGTTCGAGACCTGGCAGGCGGCCGGCTGGCGCGCGGTCGCCGAGGCGATCGAGGCCGATCGCGTCGCCGGGCGAACCCTGTCGGACGCGCCGCTGCCGGCCTGGGTGCCGGCGCTCGAAGGCGTGCACACGCCGGCAGGTTCGTATTCGCCGCGCCGCGGGAGCTTCGTGCCGCGTTCGACGCTGGCGGTCTACGCCCGCCAGCTCTGCCCGGAGCGCCTGCTCGGCGAGGCCGCGCCCGAGGCCGGCGAGACGCTGTTCGAGAACGCCGGCGCACGCCTGTGGCGGCGGCCGGACATCGATGCGCGCATCGGCGTGCTGTCGTTCACGTCGAAGATGCACGCGCTGACCGAGCCGGTGCTCGCCGCGATCCACGCCGCGCTCGATCTCGCCGAGGCGCAGCTCGATGGCCTGGTGCTGTGGCAGCGGCCGCCGTTCGCGGTCGGGGCGGATCTCCGGCAGATGCGCGCCGAGGTCATGGCCGTCGAGGACGGTGGTGATCCGCAGCGGCTCGACGACATCGTCGCGTTTTTCCAGCGCACGGCGCTGCGCCTGAAGTACGCGCGCGTGCCGGTGGTCGCGGCGATCGACGGCCTCGCGCTCGGCGGCGGCTGCGAGTTCGCGATGCACGTCGCGCACCGCGTGTTCGCGCTCGAAGCGCCGATCGGGCTGGTCGAGGCCGGCGTCGGCCTGAT
>NZ_DAOLKE010000139.1:0-8850 GCF_035331805.1 Plasticicumulans sp.
GGCTTCAGGCTCGCGAGCAGCACGACCGCGATCAGCACGATGACCGGTGCCTCGTTGAACCAGCGGAACCACCGGTGCGTGCGCGTGTTGGTCAGCTCGCGGAAGGCGCGCAGGTAGCGGTAGCACCAGACGTGGTAGACGACGAGCAGCGCGACCAGCGCGAGCTTCAGGTGCAGCCAGCCCATCTTCGAATACAGCGCCCAGCCGCCGGCCGCGAGCAGCCACAGGCCGAAGCCGATCGTCAGCACCGCTGCCGGTGTCGTGATGCCCCAGAACAGCTTGCGCTCCATGAGCACGAAGCGCTCGTGGCCGGCGCCGTCCTCGGGCGGCAGCATCGCGTGATAGACGTACAGCCGCGGCAGGTAGAACAGGCCGGCGAACCAGCAGACCATCCAGATCAGGTGCCAGGCCTTGATCGCGAGATAGGACATCGGTCGGGTCTCCGTGCAGGAAGGCGGGGCGGGAAAGCGTGGGGTGCCGTGGCGGCAGGACAAAGCAAAACGGGCACCACCGGGTGCCCGTGTCGCAGCGGATGGACCGGCCGCAGGGCCGCGGGGTTCAGGCGCCGAGCATCGACTTCAGCTGCGTCTTCAGCGCCGGCAGGTCGAAGGCACCGATCTTCTGCTGCACGATGCGCCCGTCCGGCGCGATCAGGAACGAGGTCGGCGTCACGCGGATCGTGCCGAAGGCGCGGGCGATGGCCTCGTCGGTGTCGAGCGCGATCGGATAGGGCACCTGCTTCTGGCGCACCAGTTCCATGACGTTGCTCGGCGGGTCGTAGCTCATCGCGACGCCGACGATTTGCAGGCCCTTCGGCTGCAGCTCGCGGTACAGCTCGATCAGGTGCGGCATTTCCTCCATGCAGCCGGGGCAGCTCGTGGCCCAGAAGGTCACGATCGCCGGCTTGCCCTTGAGGTCGGCCGTGGTCAGCGTGCGGCCGTCGAGCGTGCGGAAGGTCGCGGCCGGGGCGGCGTTGACGCCGCCCGGCAGCAGCCAGAACGCCACGAGGCCGAGGACGACGGCGAGGGCGGCGAACGGCAGCAGCTTGTCGGTGAGTTTCATGGCGCGGGTGATCAGGGAGCAGGCGGCGGCAGCCGCGGGGGAGCCGGTGGCGGGCCGGCGGGCGGGATCGGCGATGCCGGTGGCCGGCCGCTGCCGAAGCCGAACCAGCGGGCGAGCGAGGATAGCACGCGCCGGATACCCCTCCAGAGCCGCGGCAGCAGCCAGACGATCAGCGCCACCGACAGCGCGAGCAGCGCAAGCCACAGCGCCGGGTGATGCACGGCGGTCCAGATCGCCGCGAACACGGCGACATCCTCGGTCACCGAGGCCGCCCAGTTGCTGAACGGCTCCGGCGAGGTGTTGATCAGCACGCGCGCGCCGGCCTTCGTGAAGTGCGTGCCGGCGGCGAGCGTGCCGCCGACCAGGCCGGCGGCGATCTGCAGGGCCGGCGACACGTCACCGACGGCGCCGGCGGCGAGCACGGCACCGGCCGGGATGCGGAGGAAGGTGTGCAGCGCGTCCCAGCCGCTGTCGACGCCGGGCGTCTTGTCGGCGAAGAACTCGACGCAGTACATGAGCCCGGCCGCGAGCATCACCAGCGGGTCGCTGAGGATCTGCAGTTCCGGCGGCAGCAGCAGGTCACCGGTGGCGTTGAAGTAGCCGAGCGCGAGCACCGCGGCATACAGGTTGAGGCCGGAAGCCCAGCCGGCGCCGAGGGCGAGGGCGAGCTGATCGACGGCGGTCATGTGACGTACCTCCTGCGGGGCAGGCGGAGGGTGGGGAAAGCGGGCGGCCGGCCGTGCGGCCTCAGGGCCGCTCGCGCGGCGGCCAGTCGATGCCGCGCATCTGCAGCTGGGCGACGAACACCGACGGCAGTCCGAACACGCGGTGCGAGACCAGATCGGCCGCGGCGATGGTCAGCATCGCCGGCAGGATCAGCCGCGGGTCCTGCGTCAGTTCGAGCAGTGCGACCAGGGCTGCCAGCGGTGCGTTCAGCGTCGCGCCCATCATCGCGCCCATGCCGAGCAGCGCACACAGCCCCGGATCGGCGCCCGGCAGCCAATGGCCGCTCAGGCCGCCGGCGAGCGCACCGAGCACCAGCGACGGGCCGATCAGCCCGCCGGGCAGGCCGAGTCCGAGACCGAGCACGGTCGCCGCAAACTTGGCGGCGAGCAGCGGCGCCAGCGTCAGCGCCGTCAGCGTGCCGTCGATCGCCGCGCGCGCCGTGCCGTAGCCGAGACCCATGACCTCCGGCCAGCCGGCGCCGATCACACCGCAGGCCAGCCCGCCGAGCGTCAGGCGCAGCGCCGGCCCGGCCGCTTGCGAGCGGCCGGCGACCGTGCGCAGCGCCTGCACGAAGGCCACGGCCAGCAGGCCGGTCAGCGCGCCCTGCAGCGCGAGCCCCGGAAGCTGCGCGAGGGCATCGAAGCCCGGCGGGGCCGCGGGCAGCAGCGCGTGATCGCCGTAGAAGCCGCGCGAGATCGCCGTCGCCACGACCGCGGCAAGCAGTACCGGCGTCAGATTCGGCAGCGCCGACAGGCCGAGCAGCACCTCGACGGCGAAGGCGACCCCGGCGAGCGGCGTGTTGAAGGCCGCGGCGATGCCGCCGGCCGTGCCGCAGGCGACCAGCAGCCGGCGGGCATCGAGCGACAGCGCCGCGCGCTCGGCGAGCAGGCTGCCGGCGGTGGCGCCGATGTGGATCGCCGGCCCCTCGCGGCCGACCGAATGCCCGCAGATCAGGCAGCTCGCGGCCCCGAGGAACTGCAGCAGCGCGTTGATCCCCGGCAGCCGGGCGCCGTGGTATGCGCAGCGCTCCAGCACGTGCGCGACACCGACAGCCCGCGTCGCTGCCGGCAACCGTGCCCACAGCAGGCCGAGTGCGGCGCCACCGGCCCCGGCGAGCGCGATGCGCGTCAGTGGCGCCAGCGCAGCGAAGTCGTCGAGCCGGCCGGCGCCGAGCAGTCGCATCTGGGCGCCGTCGATCAGCAGCCGGAAGGCGACCATCACCAGCCCCGACAGCACGCCGCAGAGCGCCGCGCAGCCGAGCAGGAACAGGCCCGGCCGCGGATCGTGCGCACGTACCACGGCGGGCGGGGGGCTCGGATTCGGCATGGCCGCGCAGCATGCCACGGTGCGCGCCGGATACGCGCGCGTAACGGCATGGCGTTATGATTGCCGCCCTTTTTGCTCCGGCCACCGGGCCGGGCGGGGCGGTGACGGCGGCCTGCGGGCGTCGCGACCGGTGAGCGGGTGTGGCTTCCGGCACGCACCGGTTCCGGATTCCTCCCGGATTCCTCCCGGCTTCATCTACTGAATGTTTCGGTTACGGAGTGGCAGGCCATGATCAAGGTCGGCATCGTCGGCGGCACCGGGTATACCGGCGTCGAACTTCTGCGGCTGCTCGCCGCGCATCCCGGGGTCGAGCTGACCGCGATCACCTCGCGATCGGAAAAAGGCCTGAAGGTCGCCGACATGTTCCCGAACCTGCGCGGGCGCGTCGATCTGGCCTTCGTCGAACCGTCGCCGGCCGTGCTCGAAGCCTGTGACGCGGTGTTCTTCGCGACGCCGAACGGCACGGCGATGAAGATGGTGCCGGAGCTGCTCGCGGCCGGGGTCCGGGTCATCGACCTCGCAGCCGACTTCCGCCTCGGGGATCCGGCCGAATGGCAGCAGTGGTACGGCATGGCGCACTCCTGCCCCGAGCTGCTGGCCGAGGCCGTCTACGGCCTGCCCGAGGTCAACCGCGAGGCGATCCGCGCAGCACGGCTGGTGGCCAACCCCGGCTGCTATCCGACCGCGGTGCAGCTTGGCTTCCTGCCGCTGATCGAGGCCGGGCTGATCGACGATGCGCAGCTGATCGCCGATGCCAAGTCCGGCGTGTCCGGCGCCGGGCGCAAGGCCGAGGTGCACACGCTGCTCTGCGAGGCCGGCGAGAACTTCAAGGCCTACGGCGTCGGCGGCCACCGCCACCTGCCCGAGATCCGCCAGGGCCTCGCGCGCGCCGCCGGCCACGCCGTCGGCCTGACCTTCGTGCCGCACCTGACGCCGATGATCCGCGGCATCCACGCGACGCTGTACGGGCGGCTGAAATCCGGTGCCGGTGCCGGCGACCTGCAGGCGCTGTACGAGTCCCGCTACGCGAGCGAGACCTTCGTCGACGTGCTGCCGGCCGGTTCGCACCCGGAGACGCGCTCGGTGCGCGGCGCCAACACCTGCCGGATCGCCGTGCACCGGCCGCAGGGCGGCGACACCATCGTCGTGCTGTCGGTCATCGACAATCTGGTCAAGGGCGCGGCCGGTCAGGCCGTGCAGAACCTGAACCTGATGTTCGGCCAGCCCGAAACCGCCGGCATCGACGGCATCGCGCTGCTGCCGTGACCACAAGGGCCCCCTGGCCCGCCGGCGTGCGGATCGGGTATTGTTGATAGCTTTGCTCGGGAACCCCATAATCCGGTGCATTCCCGATTTTTCGCAGCGCACAGCCTGCGCGAGGAGTACCCGGTCATGTCCGAAGAATCCCTGCTCGTGTTCACCGACTCGGCGGCGACCAAGGTCCGCTCGCTGATCGAGGAAGAAAACAATCCGGGCCTGATGCTGCGCGTGTTCGTCAGCGGCGGCGGCTGTTCGGGCTTCCAGTACGGCTTCACGTTCGACGAGGAAGTCCAGGACGGCGACACGATGGTCGAGAACTGCGGCGTACGCCTGCTCGTCGATCCGATGAGCTACCAGTATCTGGTCGGCGCCGAGATCGACTACACCGAGGGCCTCGAAGGCGCGCAGTTCGTGATCCGCAACCCGAACGCCACGACCACCTGCGGCTGCGGATCGTCGTTCACGGTCTGAGCACGCGCGGTTTTTCGTCCTTCCCCGTTTTTCGTCTTCCCACGAAGAGGCCGCAAGGCCTCTTCGTCGTTTCCGGCAAGCGGCGCGGGCGGGCGTGCTAAGGTTCGGGCCGACTGCGCCCTTCCCTTGCCCGCCGCGGCAGGCCGCACGGCCTGCCGCCGCCCGACCGGAGACGCCGCCCGATGCTCAGTGCCCTCAGACACTTCCTGAAACTCGAAGCCGCCAGCGGCATCCTGCTGTTCCTTGCCGCGGTGCTGGCGATGATCGTCGCCAATTCGCCGCTTGCGCCCTGGTACGGGCAATTCCTCGACCTGCCGGTGGCCGTGCGCATCGGGCCGCTGGAGATCGCCAAGCCGCTGCTGCTGTGGATCAACGACGGCCTGATGGCCGTGTTCTTCCTGCTGGTCGGACTGGAACTCAAACGCGAGGTGCTCGAAGGCGAGCTCGCCGATCCGCGTCAGGTCGCGCTGCCGGCGATTGCGGCGATCGGCGGCATGATCGTGCCGGCGCTGGTCTACTGCGCGTTCAACTCCGGCGATCCGGTGGCGCTCAGGGGCTGGGCGATCCCGGCGGCGACCGACATCGCCTTCGCGCTCGGCATCCTGGCGCTGCTCGGCTCGCGCGTGCCGCTGGCGCTGAAGGTGTTCCTGGTGTCGATCGCGATCTTCGACGATCTCGGTGCGATCGTGATCATTGCGCTGTTCTACACGCAGGATCTGTCGATGCTGGCGCTCGGCATCTCGCTCGCGTGCCTGCCGCTGCTGCTGCTGCTGAACCGCTGCAATGTCACGACCTTCACGCCCTACATGCTGATCGGGCTGCTGATGTGGACGGCGCTGCTGAAATCCGGCATCCACGCGACGCTCGCCGGCGTGGTGCTGGCGCTGTTCGTGCCGATGCGCGATCGCAAGGCGCCCGAGTCCTCGCCGCTGCGCCGGCTCGAACACGACCTGCACACCGGGGTCGCCTTCGGCATCCTGCCGCTGTTCGCGTTCGCAAACGCCGGCATCTCGTTCGCCGGCGTCGGCCTGCAGGCGCTGACGCACCCGGTTGCGCTCGGTGTTGCCGGCGGCCTGCTGATCGGCAAGCCGCTCGGCGTCTACGGCGCCAGCCTGCTCGGGCTGAAGCTCGGCATCGGCCGCCTGCCCGAGAGCGTCGACCGGCGGGCGCTGTTCGGCGTCGCGGTGCTCTGCGGCATCGGCTTCACGATGAGCCTGTTCATCGGCTCGCTGGCCTTCCCGGAGGATGCGCACGCCGAACTGTTCGCCGAGCGCTTCGGCATCGTCGCCGGTTCGCTGGTCTCGGGCCTGATCGGCTTCGTGCTGCTGCGCCGGGCGCTGCCGGCGGCGGCGGTTCAGGCCGGATAGATCCCGCCGAGGATCCGCGGCCCGCGCGCCCCGGTGACCTCGGGCAGGTTGCCGGGCAGTCCGGACAGCGTGCGCTGCGCGAGCCACGCGAAGCCGAGCGCTTCGAGGTCGTCCGGATCGACGCCGCAGGCCGCGGTCGAGCGCACCGGCACCGGGCCGGCGAGGGCCGAAAGCCGCGCCATCAGCAGGCGGTTGTGCACGCCGCCGCCGCAGATCAGCCAGGCATCGGCCACGGGTGCATGCACATGGCAGGCATCGGCGATCGTGCGCGCGCTCAGCTCGACCAGCGTTGCCGCGACGCTGCGCGGCGGCAGCGCCCGGCCCAGCGCCCTGCAGTGCGTATCCAGCCAGTCGAGATGAAAATGCTCGCGGCCGGTGCTCTTCGGCGGCGGCGCCGAGAAATAGTCATCGGCGAGCAGGCGATCAAGCAGCGCGGCGTTGACCTCGCCGCCGGCCGACCAGGCGCCGTCGCGGTCCATCGGTTCGCCGAGGTAACGCTCGGTCCAGGCGTTCAGCAGCAGGTTGCCGGGGCCGGTATCGAAGCCGGTCACCGGCCCGCCGCCGGCCGGCAGGTGCGTGAGGTTGGCGATGCCGCCGATGTTGATGACCGCGGTATCGGCCGCGTCGCGCGCAAAGAACGCCGCATGGAAGGCCGGCGCCAGCGGCGCGCCCTGACCGCCGGCGGCGAGGTCGCGGCGGCGGAAGTCGGCGACGACGGTGATGCCGGTCAGCTCGGCGAGCAGCGCCGGATTGCCGATCTGCAGCGTGTACGGTTCGGCGGCCGACGGGGCGTGGCGGATGGTCTGGCCGTGCGAGCCGATCGCGCGCACCTGCCCGGCGCGCAGGCCGCCGAGTTCGAGCAGCTCGCGCACGGCCTGCGCGAACAGCCGCGCGACGCGGTTGTCGAGCTGCGCGGCGCGGTCGAGCTCGTCATGGCCGGGCGCGGCCAGCCCGAGCAGCGCCGCCCGCAGCTCCGCCGGCATTGGCAGTGCGTGGCGCGCCAGCGTCCGCGGCCGGCCGGCCTCGAAGCGCACGAGCACGGCATCGACGGCATCCATGCTGGTGCCGGACATCAGGCCGATGAGCGGGGCGTCGTCGTTGCGCATCCGGAGGTTTCCTGACAGGCGAGGGTGGGCGGCGGAAGTGCCTGATCCGCCATGCGTTCGCGCGCGCCGGTCGCTTCCGGTATCCTGCGCGCCCCCTGCATGAGACGGTCGAGAGCACGAAACACGATGGCGACGGTGGCGGAATCGCTGGACATCATCAAGCGCGGCGCACAGGAGCTGCTGATCGAGTCGGAGCTGATCGAGCGGCTCGGCAGCGGCCGGCCGCTGCGCGTCAAGGCCGGTTTCGACCCGACCGCGCCGGACCTGCACCTCGGCCACACCGTGCTGATCAACAAGCTGCGCCAGTTCCAGGAACTCGGCCACGAGGTGCTGTTCCTGATCGGCGACTTCACCGGCATGATCGGCGACCCCACCGGCAAGAACGTCACGCGCAAGCCCCTGTCGCGCGAGGACGTGCTCGCCAACGCCGAGACCTACCGCGAGCAGGTGTTCCGCATCCTCGACCCCGCGCGCACGCAGGTGCTGTTCAACTCGGCCTGGTACGACACGATGAAGCCGGCCGACTTCATCCAGCTCGCCGCGCGGCACACGGTCGCACGCATGCTGGAGCGTGACGACTTCAGCAAGCGCTACGCCGCCGGCCAGCCGATCGCGATCCATGAATTCCTGTATCCGCTGGTGCAGGGCTACGACTCGGTGGCGATGCGCGCCGATGTCGAACTCGGCGGCACCGACCAGAAGTTCAACCTGCTCGTCGGTCGCGAGCTGCAGAAGGACTACGGCCAGACACCGCAGATCGTGCTGACGATGCCGATCCTCGAAGGCACGGACGGCGTGCAGAAGATGTCGAAGTCGCTCGGCAACTACATCGGCATCCGCGATGCCGCCGACGACATGTTCGGCAAGCTCATGTCGATTTCCGACACGCTGATGTGGCGCTACCTCGAACTGCTGTCGTTCCGGCCGATGAGCGAGATCGAGGCCTGGCAGCGCGAGGTCGAAGCCGGCCTGAACCCGCGCGACGTGAAGTTCCGCCTCGGCGCCGAACTGGTCGATCGCTTCCACGGCAGCGGTGCCGGCGAGCGCGCGGTCGCGGCCTTCGTCGAACGCTTCCAGAAGGGTGCGCTGCCGGACGAGCTGCCCGAGGTCACCGTGCAGGCCGTCAACGGCGCGCTGCCGATCGCCAACCTGCTCAAGGAGGCCGGCCTCGTGAAGAGCACCTCGGACGCGCTGCGCATGCTCGCCCAGGGCGCGGTGCGCCTCGACGGCGAACGCGTCAGCGACCGCGGGCTGAGCCTGCAGGCCGGCAGCACCGTCGTCGCTCAGGTCGGCAAGCGCGCCGTCGCCCGGGTGACCATCGCCTGAAATAAAACCTTCACGCGGGCTTGACGGCCCGGCAATGATCCGTAGAATGCGCCGCTCTTCGCGACCGGCCGCCATCCGGCGGGCAGTCGCGAAGCGTGACATTCTCGAAACAATCAGGCTCGGAGCGGTTTCTGGATTCAGTGGATTCGCTGATTCCGGTGCTTGACGAAAGCGATCTGATTCGTAGAATGCGCGGCCTTGCCGAG
>NZ_DAOLKE010000140.1:0-7158 GCF_035331805.1 Plasticicumulans sp.
CTGACGCCCGCCGAACGCGCGCTGCTCGTGGCCGCGCTGCTGCAGCACCAGCCCTGGCCGGCCCTCGCGCGGCTCATCGACGCGAGCGGCCGGGCCGCGGTCGAAACGCGGCTGCGGCAGGTGTTCGCCCGGCTCGCGGATCACGCCGGGCCGGCCCCGGCAGCGGCTCGCGGACGCTGACCGGGACGCCGGCTCCTGCCCGCCGCCCGGACCGGGGGCAGTCGAAAGAAGGCAAGCGCCGGCCCCGCGCCTTCAGCCGGCCACCGTCTCCCCGTTGCGGTGCAGCTTCAGGCCGACGCGCAGGACGCGATCGCCGTCGAGTTCGCGCACGACGATCTCCAGCCGCCCGCGCCGCAACCGGTCGCCGACCACGGGCTTGCGGAAGGCGCGCGTCAGCAGCGCACCGACCGTCAGCGTGCGTTCGTCGGCGGCGAGCTGCAGGCCGTACAGCCCGGCCAGTGCTTCCAGATTCGCATCGCCGTTGAGCACCCATTCACCGAAGAACGCCCGCTCGGCCGGACCGGGGCGCTGCGGACGGCCGCCGAACTGGCGATCGAGCACTTCGAGATCACCGGGCGGGGCGAGCAGGTGCACGGCATCGCCGGCGACGAGGCGCACGCTCGCCGGTTCGGCCAGCAGCCGGCCGCCGCGGGCCACCGCCACCGGCCGGCTGGCCGGCGGCAGGCCGAGCGTGCCGAGCACACCACCGGCGACCGGCGCGTTGACGGCGACGACGTAGCTCGCGAACACCGCGCCCGGCGTGCCCGGCAGCTCCGAGACCACATGGCGCTGCGGCGTCACCGCCGGCGGCAGCTCCAGTCCGAGCCGGCGCGCCAGCGGTGCAACCGTCCAGCCCTGCACCGACAGCGACAGCAGCACGACGACGAAGGCGACGTTGAACATCGTGCCGGCATGCGGCAGGTCGGCGAGCAGCGGGAACATCGCCAGCACGATCGGCACCGCCCCGCGCAGCCCCACCCAGGCGATGAACAGCCGCTCGCCCGGCGAGAAGCGGAAGGGCAGCAGGCAGAGCCATACCGCCAGCGGCCGGGCGGCGAACATCAGCCCGAGGCCGACGAGGAGCGCCGGCCACGCCACCGGCACGATCTGCGACGGCGTCACCAGCAGGCCGAGGATCAGGAACATCGCGATCTGTGCCAGCCACGCGAGCCCCTCGTGCAGGCGCAGCACCAGCGACAGGCCGACCGAAGGCCGGTTGCCGATCACCAGCCCGCCGAGATAGACGGCGAGAAAGCCGCTGCCGCCAAAGAACGCCGTCGTGCCGTACAGCGCCAGCCCGGCCGCGAACGCAAAGAGCGGCGTGAACACCGCGCCGAGATCGAGCCGGTCGAGCAGCAGCCAGACCAGATAACCGCCGGCGAGCCCGAGCACGGCGCCGACGCCCATCTGCTGCGCGAACAGCAGCAGCGGCGCGGCATCGAGGGCCGGCCGGCCGGCGAGCAGCCATTCGAGCACGGCGACGGTCAGGAAGATCGCCATCGGGTCGTTGAGGCCGGATTCGATCTCCAGCGTCGCGCCGACGCGCTCCTTCAGACGCAGGCCGTGCGCGTGCAGCACGCCGAACACCGCCGAGGCGTCGGTCGAGCCGACGATCGCGCCGATCAGCAGGCCCTCGACATAGTCGAAGCCGAGCGCCCAGGCGGCGAACAGGCCGGTGATCGCGGCACTGAACAGCACGCCGAGCGTCGCCAGCCCGAGCGCCGGGCGCAGGCCGACGCGGAAGCTCTTGAGCTGCGTGCGCATGCCGCCGTCGAACAGGATCACGGCGAGCGCCAGACTGCCGATGAAGTGGCTGGTCGGCACGTCGCTCCAGGCCAGGCCGCCGGGGCCGTCCTCGCCGGCGAGCATGCCGAAGCCGAGGAACACCAGCAGGATCGGCATGCCGATCCTCCGGCTCAGCCGGGTGGTGATGACGCTGACCAGCATCAGCAGGCCAGCGAGCAGGATCAGGCGATCGCTCGGTTGCACGGGTCGATTCCGCAGAAGGAGGGAAACGGGCGCCGACCCCCGCGTTCAGGCGCCGGCCATCTGCGGGTGCAGCATACGGAAGACCGTGCGGCGCGCCGGTGACGCGCCACTCATTAAATTATGGACAGAACCCCGGACAGGCCCTGCAACGGCCCGCCGGCATCCTCGCCGGCGCCGGCGCGCGCCGCACTCAGCCGGCGGAATCCGGGCTGCCGTGCGCGGGCTTCGGCGAGTCTCCCGGATCGGCCGGCAGCTCCAGCCCCTCGTAGATCGCATCGAGCGTCAGTTCGAGACCGAGGCTTTCGAAGCGCACCGGCGCGGCGGCGCTGTCGATCGTGCGCTCGAACTCCCAGCCTTCGCTGCGCCGGTAGACCTCGACGCGGCGCACGTCCTGCGCGATCAGCACGTACTCGGCGAGCGTCGGCAGCCGCCGGTAGCCCTGGGCCTTCTCGGCACGGTCACGCCGCTCGGTCGAGGCCGACAGCACCTCGACGACCAGCTTCGGTGCCGACGCCACATAAGCATCACCGCCGCTGCCGCAGTCGACGAGCACGTCCGGGTAATAGAAGCGCTGGTCGTCGGCGAGATCGACGTGGACCTTGACGTCGGAGACATGCACACGACACGGCGAGCCGCGCAGATGACTGTGCAGTACCGCCGCGACATTCATGGCGATGCTGTTGTGCGCCCGGCTGGTGCCGGTCATCGCCCGCACGAAGCCGTTCTCGTACTCATGCCGGAGTTCGGCATCGCGCTCGCCGGCGAGGTAATCGGCGACCGTCAGGCGGGGACAGACGACTGCGTTCATGGCGATGGACCTCTGCTGCCGGACGCGACTGGCCTGCAGTCTCGACGCCGATGCCCGCAGAGGCAAGCCTGCAGATCGGAAAGAAAAAACCCGCTGCACGGACAGCGGGTTGCGATCAGGAGCGTGAGGCCACTCCCGGATTCACGGACGCCGGCCGGCGCCTACTTCTCGCCTTCCAGCGCCGGCTCGGAGCGGGCCTGCGGCAGCGGATCGGCGCTCGCGGCCGGGATGCGACCGCAGAAGCGGCCGCGCACGCCGTCCGGCCAGTCGCGATAGGGCACGACACCGCCCGGCGAGGCGTTGTACAGCCACGTGTAGTCGAGCAGCGCGCGCGCATCGGCGAGCACCGGCGCGAAGCCGCCGAGCAGGAAGCCGCTCTTGCCCTGCGCGCGGATCGCGACGTTGCAGGCGCGCTCGCAGTTCATCAGGCATTCATAGCCTTCGATCTTCGGACGGGCGGCCTCGGGCAGGCTCTCGGCTGCGGCTTCCAGCTCGCGCTTGAGCTTGCTGCCGCAGGACTCGGTGGTCGCATCATCGACGTTGTCGGCGCGACGGCAGGTGGTGCAGACGAACAGCGTGGACGGCATCAGCACACCTCCGCACAACGGCGTGCCGGACGCAAACAGACCCTGAGCTTGCGCATCGCTGGAACCCTCTTCCCGTGCTTGACGTTTATCGTTGTTGGAATGCAGCCGGATTCGCTGAGACCGGCGCAGCCGCACTGGACGGACGCATCAGCCGCGGCGGCCGGGTGGCGTCCGTGGCCGACGGAAGCATGCCGGGCTGGTGCGTGCCGGAGTATCCACGTCCGGCGCGCCGCAGCAAGCCCCCGCGCTGCGCTGCCGCAGCGCGCGCAGGGTGAAATGCCTCAGATCACGAGTTCCACCACTCGCGGCAGCGGGCGTTCCTCGCAGTTGTCGCCGGGACCGTCGCGATCGACGACGACGTAGCGGCCCGGCGCCTCGCCGAGCGACAGCAGCGGGTGATGCCAGACGCCGCGCGCGTAGTTGACGCCCTGGCGGCCGTCGCTGACGAACACGCGCACGTCCGCGAGCGCCCACTGCTCGCCGGCCGGCGCGACCACGATCAGGAAGCGCTGGCCATCGAGCGGCAGCCAGCTCTGGCTGCCGAGCGGATGGCGTTCGAGCAGCCTGAGCCTGGCCGGCAGCGTCACCGGCTGGCCGAAGACCAGGCTCAGCACCGTGTGCCCGTCTGCGGTGCCGGTGTCGATGCGCATGACATCGTGGAAGCGCTCGGCGCTGCCGGCGTTGATCGGATAGTGCCGGCTGGCAGCGGCCGGCTCGATCACGTCGCCGAACGGCGCGAACGCCGCCTGCGTCAGCGGCTCGGCGCGCAGGCGCAGCACTTCGGAAACCCCGACGGACTCCGGAGCCGGCATCACACCGACTCCACGCGCCCGAACACGCGCAGGCGGCTGACACCGCCGTCCGGATGGATGTTGAAGCGCACGTGCGTGACCGGGCCGAGCGCGGCCAGGGCTTCGGCATCGAAGTGATGGATCGCATCGGCCGACAGCTTCTGCGCCGGCAGCAGCTCGGCCCAGAACATCGACTGCGTGATCACCGACTGGTCGGTGCCGGCCGCCACGCAGGCGGCCTGCAGCGAGCAGGCGTCCGGGTAATTGCCCTTGAAGTGCGCGGTATCGACCTCGATGCGCGTGATCCGCCCGGGCCGCGCCAGCTCGACGATGACCCAGTCGTTGCCGGGCTCGCGCCGCCGGCGCGTTTCCCAGCCATCGCCCATGTTGACGCCGCGCCCCGGCGCGAGCAGCGCATGCGGCGGGCCGTAGTGGCTGTTGTTGCAGGCGACGATGCGCCCGCCGAGCAGCATCGACGACAGCTCCAGCTCCGCCCCCGGCGCCGTGTCGCCGGCAAGCGCGCGGCCGTGCACGCGCAGCCGCGCCACGCCGCCATCCGGGAAGATGTTCAGGCGCACGTGCGTGACCGGCAGGCGGGCATCGAGCACGTGGAAGTGATGCGCATCGCCGCCGAGCGACACGGCCGCGAGCAGCGGCTGCCAGACGGTATCGGCATCCGGATCGCCGCCCTCGGCGAGGCAGCAGCCGTCGATCGACGCCGCCGGCGGGAAGTTGCCGGTGAAGTGCGAGGTGTCGATGTCGACGCCGTACACCGTGCCCGGCACGGCCAGACGCACGATGCACCAGTCATGGCCGGTGACGCGCTTGCGGCGCGTCTCCCAGCCGTCCATCCATTTGCCGTGATCGTCGTACTTGCCGGGAATGAACACGGCCTCGGCATCGTCGAGCAGGCGCTCGCGCGGTGCGAACCATTCATCGGACACGGTCAGGGCTCTGGCGCCAAGTCTGGCGCTGGCGAGATTCGGGTACTGGCGGGTCCAGTCGGGGGCTTGCTGCTGTGCGGTGGCGGTCATCGGGTGAACCTCGGGAAAGACGGCGGCGGTCGATGGGCCGCCGGCCGGGGGAATTCGCTGAAACGCTGTGCCGGCAGCCTCCCCCTCTCCCCAACCCCTCTCCGGCCAGGGGCGAGGGGCTGAACAGCAGACGGATGGCCGGAGGAATCAGCCCGGCACGTACGGATGCTCCGCATGCCAGTGCCGGGCGATGTCGATGCGCCGGCAGACCCAGACACGGTCGTGGCGCTCGATGTGATCGAGAAAACGCTGCAGCGCACGGAAGCGTCCGGGGCGGCCGATCAGCCGGCAGTGCAGGCCGACCGACAGCATCCTCGGCGTCTCCGCGCCCTCGGCGTAGAGCACGTCGAAGCTGTCGCGCAGGTACTCGAAGAACTCGTCGCCGTGCGAAAAGCCCTGCGGCAGCGAGAAGCGCATGTCGTTGGCATCGAGCGTGTACGGCACGATCAGGTGCGGCATGGTCACGCCGTCGCTGCGCGTGACCTCGGTCCAGAACGGCAGGTCGTCGCCGTAGTAGTCGGAGTCGTACAGCAGGCCGCCGTCATCGACGACCAGCCGGCGCGTGTTCGGCGAATCGCGGCCGGTGTACCAGCCGAGCGGGCGCGTGCCGGTCAGGTGCTCGATGACTTCCAGCCCGATGCGCAGGTGCTCGCGCTCGGTGGCCTCGTCGATGTTCTGGTAGTGGATCCAGCGCCAGCCGTGGCAGGCGATCTCGTGGCCGAGTTCGACGAAGGCGGTCGTGACTTCCGGATGGCGTTCGAGCGCCATCGCCACGCCGAACACGGTCAGCGGCAGGCCGCGGCGCTCGAATTCGCGCAGGATGCGCCAGACGCCGACGCGCGAGCCGTATTCGTAGATCGATTCCATCGACAGATGCCGGTCCGGGAAGCTCGCCGGCGCGAACAGCTCGGACAGGAACTGCTCGCTGCCGGCATCGCCGTGCAGCACGCAGTTCTCGCCGCCCTCCTCGTAATTGAGCACGAACTGCACGGCGATGCGCGCCTGCTGCGGCCAGCGCGCGTGCGGCGGCGTGCGGCCGTAGCCGATCAGGTCGCGGGGATAAGGCTGGTCGGACATTACAGGCTCCGTGGCATTCAGCACGCCGTCGTGGTCCAGTCGGCAAAACGGCCGACGTAACGCTTCGGCGGCGGATAGGCACCGTCGCCGGTCTTGCCGGTGCCGAGTCCGAGCGCGATCAGCGACTCGACGAACTTCACGGCTGCCGTGACCCCATCGACCACCGGCAGCCCGAGTTCGCGCGACAGCTCCGGCGCGAGCTCCGCCATGCCGCCGCAGCCGAGCACCAGCGCACCGATGCCGTCCTCGTCGCGCGCGCGCCGGCATTCACCGGCGATGCGCGCATAGGCCGCCGGAGTGTCGAGATCGAGCACCGGTATTTCGGCGGCACGCACGCGCACGCAGCGCCGTTCCAGACCATAGGCGTGCAGCAGGTGTTCGGCGATCGGTACGGTACGCGCGAGCGTCGTGACCACCGAGAAACGCCCGGCCAGCATCGACGCGGCGTGAAAGGCCGCTTCGGCGATGCCGAGCACCGGGCCTTTCGCCAGTTCGCGCGCGGCGAGCAGGCCCGGATCGCCGAAGCAGGCGAGCACGTAGCCATCAAAACCGAGCAGCTCGCCGCGGCGCACCAGTTCGGCGACGCCGACTGCGGCGAAAGCCTCATCGACGTGACTCTCGATCGACTCCGGCCCGGCATCCGGCTGCTGCGCGACGATCTCGGTGCCCGCCGCCGCGACGCGCCGGGCGGCCCGGCCGATGGTTTCGGTCATCGCGGCGCTGGTGTTGGGGTTGATCACGCAGATGCGCATCGGGCTGGCCTCAAGGGTTGATCGGGATGGAAAGGACAGGCTGTGCCGGATTCAGCGTCGTGCTGATTTCCGGCGTTTCCCCCTCTCCCCAACCCCTCCCCCGCCAGGGGGGAGGGGCTT
>NZ_DAOLKE010000140.1:7258-8828 GCF_035331805.1 Plasticicumulans sp.
TCAAACCTCACTCCGCGGCCGCTTCGCAATCTCCGCAAAGATGCGCTTCAGATCGGTCGCCTGCGGTTCGGATTCGGCAAACGCGCAGCCGGCCTCGATCTCGCGCAAATGTTCGTCCATCCAGCGCGCCGCCGCGGCCGTATCGCCGGCGGCCAGCAGTTCGATCAGCTGCTCGTGCCGGCAGCGGTTGCAGCCGGCCGCGAGCGGCGTTCCGTACATCGCAATCACCAGCGAGGTGCGCGACACCAGCTGGCCGAGGAAGTCCGACAGCGGCCGGTTGTCGGCGAGTGCCAGCACGCGCAGGTGAAACAGCCCTGACAGGTGGATCGCCTCGCGCTTGTCGCCGCGCGCCTGCGCGTCGGTTTCGGCGGCGACGATGCGCTTCAGCTCGTCCAGTGCCGCGACCGGCGGCGGCTCGCGGCCGATTTCGGTCAGGGCCGCGCATTCGACGATGCGCCGCGCCGCGAACACCTCGCGCGCCTCCTGCACGCTCGGCTGCGCGACCGTCGCACCGCGGTTCGGCGCCAGCTCGATCAGCCGCTCGTGCGCGAGGCGCTGCAACACCTTGCGGATGCCGGTGCGGCTGATGCCGAAGCTCTCGGCCAGCGCATCCTCGGGCAGCCGCGCGCCGGGCGCGAGGTGGTGCTCGACGATCGCCGTATACAGGCTGCGGTAGATCTCCTCGTCCCGCCCGCGCTCGCGGGGGCCGGTTTCGAGTCCGCCCAGCGGCAGGACGGAAGCGGTCTTGACGTTCATGGCGGTCTCCGTAGGCCGGGCACTGCTGCCGATCCTGCTCGCCCTGCCGCGCGGATTTCCGCGCCCCTGCCTCGCCCCGCTGCGGACAGGGTCGGGAAGCAGGCCATCCCGCACGACCTTGCCCGCGATCGGCTCGCCCGGACAGCACGTCGGTTTCGATGCGCAAAGGCTAAAGGCTTTTGTATACAAACTCAAGCCTTCATTCCCCGCGACCATCTGCCCAACCCGTCGGCTCCGGCGCACGATCCAGGCGCGTCGATGCCTGATTCCAGAGCAGGAAGCACGACTGAATGCACCATGAATGCGCGACAAATCAGTGCGTAAGCGCTTGTCTGGTGCATGAATTTATCGTCATGCTGCAGTCGCGGAATTTTCGCGGCATGCCTCTTTACCTGCATACGTGTATATGCCTTGATTGTATACACGTCGGCACTGCCAGACCGACGCGCCCCGCTGCCCGACGCCGCCACGACCGCTCCCCCGGTCCGCCCGCGCAGGCAACGACACCGCCCGGCGCCCTCCCGAACCCGATCGGCGCTCGCGGCAACCCTGACCAGGAGATTGCCCGCATGTCCCATCCGCTCCCCCCCGGCTACAGCGACCGCCTGTACAACGAGGATCTCGCCCCGCTCGGCGAAGGCAAGAACTGGAACTGGTACAACATCTTCGCCTTCTGGATGTCCGACGTGCACAGCGTCGGCGGCTACATCTTCGCCGGCAGCCTGTTCGCGCTCGGGCTGTCGAGCTGGCAGGTGCTGGTGTCGCTGCTGGTCGGCATCTGCCTCGTCAACGTGCTCTGCAATCTGGTCGCGAA
>NZ_DAOLKE010000141.1:0-8735 GCF_035331805.1 Plasticicumulans sp.
GAGCCGGGCGGCGACCGTGCGCCGCGCGTACGGCCAGCGCAGGCGCAGGCTGGCGGCGCGCGAGACCTCGCCGGTCAGCGTGTTGCCGATCACGACGCCGGTCGTCAGGCGCGGCAGCCCGGCGCCGTCGCCGAAGCCGGCATCGGCGAGCGCATCGGCGGCGACTTCGAGTGCCAGCCAGTGCGCCGGGTCGCTCGCGCGCACGGTCGCGGCCGGGATGCGGAAGCGCTCGCGGTCGAAGTGCCAGCCGTGCAGCACGGCAGCCTCCGAGGCATGCGTGCCGTCGGCCCCGGCCACGGCTTCGGCGTAGTCGGCGAGGTTCAGGCGCTCGCGCGGCAGCCGCCGGAAGGCCCGGCGCTGCGCGAGCGCCATCTGCCAGAGCGCCTGCGGCGTGCCGGCGTCCGCATAGCGGCAGGCGAGACCGACGATGGCGATCGCCGGCGCGAGCGGCGCGTTCATGGTGCGGTCTCCGGCTTGCCGAGCACGCCGGCCGGCGACGCAACCCGCCGGCTCAGGCGCAGGTGCTGCGCGTACAGCCAGGCGCCACGGATCGAGCAGACCGCGAACAGCGCGAAGAACAGCCCGAACACCACGTGCAGCGCCATCAGCACGCCGTAGGCGGCCGCGACGCCGGCGCCGAAGGCGAACTGCGCGCGCGGTGCGACCGGCGTCGTCGCCGGGTCGGTGACCATGTAGAACGTGAACAGCAGGAAGGCGATGCCGGTCATCGGCGCGAGCCCGGCCGCGAGCGGCGTATCGGCCAGCCACGCGCGCAGGCCCGCCTGCAGCGCGAAACCGCCGAGCCAGCCGAGGATCAGCGGCAGCTTCCTCGTGAGCTTCGCGTTCAGGAAGCTGCCGAGGCCGATGAACACGCAGGGCAGCAGCCAGTCGCCGGCCCCGGAGAGGTTCTCGGCGAACTGGTACGGCGGCGTGATCGCAATCCACGGGAACAGCAGCAGCGTCACGGCGATGCCGGTGTTCGACGGGTTCAGGAAGTGGCGCGTCGCGCCGCCCGGCCCGACCGGCACGCGCAGCAGATACTTCGAGCCGATGCCGACCGCGACCGCGAAGGCCACCGGCGCGAGCCGGGCGTTGGTGTAGATCAGCATCGACACGGCCAGCCCGGTGATGTGCGCCGGCAGCAGGAAATCGACGAAGCCGCCGAAGCCGCCGCCGAGGAAGCGCGGGCGCAGGCCGCGGCTGCGCGCCTCCAGGGTTTCGAGCAGGAGTTCGAGCACGTATGCGGTCGCGAGCGCCACCAGCGGATGCGCCCAGGCCGGCTCGAAACCGAGCAGCGTGTAGCCGGCGACATTCAGCACCGTGATCGCGGTCGCGAAGCGGCGCAGTGCCGCGAGTCGCAGGTCGGGTCCGGCCATCACGCACCTCCCGGGGCCGCGGCATCGAGCAGCAGCACGTGGCGGCCCGGTGCCAGCCTGCGTTCCTCGACGTGGACCTGACCGTCGGCGGCGCGCCAGCGCAGCGTCACCGGCACCGGAGCCTCCGAAGCCCCGAGCCCGAAGTGCAGCTCCGGCGCGCGCCGGCCCGAGTGGCCGTTGCCGCCATCGACCTGCGCGACACGCACGCGGCCATCGGGCAGGCGCACGCGCGCCTCGGCGCCGATCGCCGCACGGCTCGCGCCATCGGCGAGCGGCACGCGCAGCACAAGTTCCAGCGAGCGGCCGCAGCGCGGGCAGTCGTTGCGCAGGAACAGCGACGGCTCCCACTGGTTGGCGATCGCGAGATCGAGGTCGCCGTCGCCATCGACATCGGCGATCGCGAGGCCGCGGCTGATCATCGGCCGGCCGAGCCCGATGTCGGCGGCGAGATCGACGTAACGGCCATCGGCCCCGCGCACGAAGAACGGCGGGTGCGCATTGCCGCTCAGGTCGGCGCCGGGCCGGAAGTCGGCCCAGATGCGCGGATCGGGCAGCAGTTCGTCGTTGGCCATCGCCAGTTCCTGCAACTCCGGCCAGCGGTTGACGCTGCCGCGCACGAAGCCGGTCGCCTGCACCAGTTCGAGCCGGCCGTCGTTGGCGAAGTCGGCGAGCTTCAGGTCCCAGCCCCAGTCGCTGCGCGACAGGCCGAGCGCCTCGCTCTGATCCGTGTACGGCGCGATGCCCTGCTGCATCAGCCCGGCCGGGCCGCCCGGCAGGAACGCGAAGTGGCTCTCCTGCAGCGCGTGCTCGGCGGCGATGTTGCTGACGAACATGCCGAGCCGGCCGCTGCCGTCGAGGTCGGCAAAGTCGATGCCCATGCCCTTGAACGAATCGCGCCCGAGCACCTTCGAGGCCGGGTCGAACAGGCCGCGCCGGCCTTCGAGCGGCACGAAGCGCAGCGCCCCGGGCGTCGAGCGGTTGTGCAGCAGGCGGTCGGGCCCGAAGTCGTTGGCGAAGTACAGCTCCGGCAGCAGGTCGCCATCGAGATCGGCCGCGCCGAGCGCGAGCGTCCAGCCGCCGCGCACGTCGGCCGGCAGATCGACGCTGACCTCGGTGAAGGCCGGCCGGCCCGCGTGACTGCCGGCCTCCAGGAAGAAATGCGCCGGCCCGCCGTTGAAGGCGCGCGACATCGAGTGCTGCATCGTTTCGGGCGCGCGGCTGGCCGGATCGAGCAGGCGCGAGCCGTCCGGGAAGTAGTTGGCGATGACGAGATCCGGGCGGCCGTCGCCGTCGAGGTCGGCCAGCGTCGCGCTGTTCGTGTACCAGCGCGCCGGCTGTGCGGCGAGTTCGAGCGGCCGGAAACCGCCGCGGCCGTCGCCGAGGAAGATCAGCGGCGTGCGCCCCCAGTAGTAGACGAGCGCATCCATGCGCCCGTCGCCGTCGAAGTCGCCGGGCAGGCAGCCCATCGGCGCCATGGTCCGGTCGTACGGCAGCGGGCGCGGATCGAGCGCGACGGCCGCAAAGCGTGCAGTACTGCCTGGTGCCACCAGCCCCGGCACCGGCAGCACCGAGACGAGATCGGTGCGCGGATCGACCAGACAGGCATCGTTGGCGAGGCCGTCGCCGTCGAAATCGGCGAGCGCGACGCCGGCGCCGACCGAGGAGATCCACGCGGAAATGCCGGCGAACGCCGGACTGACCTCGCGCACGCCGCGCATCGGCCCGGGCACGCCTTCGAGCGGGCCCTGCACGAAGCGGAAGGCGGCGGCGAGCGCGGCGCGCTCGTCGGCGGACGGCTCCGGCAGCCGGGCCAGCCCGTACAGCGCCAGGATCGCCAGCAGGGCGAGCGCCCGGCTGAGCCAGCGCGGCGGCGAATGCAGCAGGCGCCCGAGGGCCGTGGAAGATTTCAGCATGGGACGGGCTCCTCGCTGCGCGGGCGCAGCAGCGCGTGGATGCGGTGGCGCCAGAGCGCATAGGCCGGCTCGGGGCCATCGGCCGGCAGCGCCTGCAGCGCGCGGTCGGTGGCGGCCGCCGCGGTGACGGCATCGCAGCCGCACAGCGCGCGACAGCCGCGTTCGGTGTCCGCTGTCGGGTTGCCGGCGTGCAGCCGGGCCTTGGCCGCGAACGCTGCGCCCTGCGCGAGCCAGCCGGCGTGCGCACCGGCCAGCCGGCGCAACTCGGCCAAGGCTGCGTCTCCGGCGCCGCCGGCATAGGTCGCGGCCAGCCCGACGCCGGCCCACAGATCGGCATGCCGGCCGGCGTCCAGCCCGGCAACGGCCATGGCCACGCGCCAGGGGTCAGCCCCGCAGACGAACCACAGGCTGCGGCCGAGCCCCTGGTCGTGGACCCGGCGGGCTGCCATCCCGAGCCGCGCCGGATACGCCGCCGGAATGCGTCCGCCGCCGAAGTAGCCGCGGTGAAAGCCCCAGCCGTCGTAGGCCAGCCAGCCGAGCAGCGGATCGAGCCGCCGCCGGTAGCCCTCGCCCCAGGGCAGCCGCGCCAGCGCCCAGCCGGCGCCGACGTGGACGATGTAGCAATGCGCAAGCGCCGGCCCGGCGAGGAAGGCCTGCAGCCGCGACGCCGTCCACGGCATCAGCAGATCGAGCAGCGCGAGCCCCATGCCGGCGCCCTCGTAGGCAAAGCCGCGCCCGGCCAGCGGGATTTCCGCATCGAGTTGTGCGGCGAGCGCTTCGGCCGAGGCAGCGGACAGGGCGGCCCGGTATCCGTCGATGAAGGTCCGGCCGATGCCTTCGAGCCGCTGCTGCACGGCCGGAGGCGCCGGCAGGAAACCGCGCCGCTCGAAGCTCGCTGCTTCGCGGCCGATGCCGAGCAGCGCGCAGGCAGGTCCGGCGGATCGGGCCATGGCGGCCTCCGGAAAAGGGAAAGGCTTCGGGGAAGCCGGTGCGCCGGCCCGCATCGGGACGCGGCGCAGGGAGGGGATCACACGGCGCCGTTCAGGCCCGGGTGCGGTCGGGTATCCGGCGGCGACGGCGCAGGCCCGCGACGGCCGCGGCGCCGAGCAGCCAGAGCGTTCCCGGCTCCGGCACGACGAAGATGCTGTTGTTCTGCGACTGCATCACGTCCTGCAGGCCGTTGATCGTGGTCTGCAGGCCACCGCCCACCTCGGCGAAGGTCACGCTGTAGGTCACCGGCAGCACGGTATCCATCAGGCCGGTGTTGTCGCTCTGGAAGTCGTGGATGCTGATGCTGCCGGCGGTCTGCGGGCCGTCGAGTTCGACGAAGATGTCGAAGAAGCTCGACGGTTCGGACCCGTAGTGGACTTCGAGCGGGCTGCTCGATCTCAGCGACAGGTATTCGAGCATCACGCCGATGGCGACCGGCCCGCCGCCGGGGGTCAGTTCGGCATCGGTGGTGCGGCGCACGACCGTGTCGAACAGCTCGATGACCGGCATCTCGTAGCAGTGGTGGTTCGTCGAGCCGGTATGGCAGCCGGGGCCGACCAGGAACTTCTTCGCGGTTGCGAACGGCAGCGCGATGTTGCCTTCGACGGCGATCACAGTACCGGCAGCGATCAGCTCCGAATCGGTGCCGTTCTTGCTGCCGAAAAAGCCGGCCGGCAGCGCCGCCGGCAGCGTGAACGAGGACCCCGGGGTGGTCCTGAACCCGTCCAGCCCGTTCGCGAGCGGGACGGCGTGGGCGGGAACCGCCAGGGTCAGCCACAGCAGCGGCAGACCGGCCAGTCGACACAGCCAGATCGACAACCTGTTCATTGCGCTTCTCCCGATGTCGGCAGCGCAGGGCGCGCTGGATCAAGCCCCCGGAGAGGGCACCGCAGCGGTGCTTCAGCCCGGTCGGCGCCGGCTCAGCCAGAGGGCACCGAGTCCGAACAGCGCCAGGGTCGCCGGCTCCGGGACGATGGCCGGACCCGCCCGGTGACTGGCGAGCAGGGCCAGTTCGGCGACCACACCCGGCAGGAAACCCCCGGCGGGGAGCTGGGCCGTATGGGCATCGCCGACGCCCGGCGTGCTGCTCCAGAGGCCGGACTGCTGCACGAAGGTGTCCTGGAAGGTGCTGCTGCCGATCACGGTGTCCGTGCCGGGCAGCGTCAGCGTGATCTCGGCGAACACGTCGAAGAACGAATCGAAGGTGCCGCCGTTCTCGCCGGTGCGCGTGATCGTCAGCGCGCCGGCCGAGGCCGGCAGCGCATCGAGCGGGCGCTCGGGGTTCGCGGCCGTGCAGGACTCGCCGGGATCGCAGGCACCGTCGTCGTTGCCACCGGGAGCGCCGATGTCCTCGATCGGCTTGTTGACGTTCACATGGACATCGGCGAACACGCCGGGGCTGATCTGCACCGGCGCAACGCTGCGCAGCGACAGTGCGACGAGTTCGAGCGGCATGCTGCCCGAGTCGCCGATGCCGTTGAGCGTCAGCGCCGGCCCCCGGCGCAGCAGGATGGTGTCGACGTTGCCGCGGTCACCGGCCCCGGTATCGAAGGGCAGACCTTCGAGCTGCACCGGCCCGATGCCGGGCAGGGTCGCGAACGTGCCGGCGGCATCGGTTGCGAACAGGTCGAACCCGGGGTCGATCACCAGCGGCACCGCCATCGCCGGAGCGGCCAGCCAGAACGCGCCCGTCAGGGCCAGCGCGGGCGGCCCCAGCCTTGTCTGCATTGACATCTTCTTCTCCCCCGGCCTGCCCGATCAAACTGACACGGACAGATCGACGTATCACCTCTGTGGTAGGCCGGACTGCGGCCGTGAACGGCAGCCCGGAATGCCCCGGTTGTTTCCCGGTGGTCAGTCCTGACAATGCATTGGCTACGCCACAGCGATAAAAATCAATCAGATCAACTGCATCGAACAAACGCACTGCGACACTGGTTTCATGGATGTAAAAAAACCGGACATCACGCGTCTGTATGGCTGTGTACGGCAGCCACAGGCAGCACAGTCAGGGGCCGGACGGCCCGCCGCCCATGGACCCGGCGACGGTTGCGCTGCCCGAAGCGGCAAAACCCTGTAAAGAAATTGAAATACACGCGTCCGGACGCGGGCCTGCACCCACGTGCCGGCTTGGCGACAACGGCCGTGCTCCGTATGATTCGCGCCCTGCCCGAGGAGCGCTGCAACGGGGAAACACCCACCCGCCAGGCTCGGTCACCGTTTCCCAACGGCGCTCACCTGACCCCGTGCCGGGCACGGGATGTCCCGGGTGAGCCGACGACATCTCCCCCGGCCACATCGACAGGAGCCCTCTCCATGAACGCTGTGGTCCAGACCGAACAGTCCTCCTTCTCCGATTTCCACGTCGCCGACCTGTCGCTCGCCGGCTGGGGACGCAAGGAAATCGCGATCGCCGAAACCGAGATGCCCGGCCTGATGGCCGTGCGCGCCGAGTACGCGACGAGCCAGCCGCTCAAGGGCGCGCGCATCACCGGCTCGCTGCACATGACGATCCAGACCGCCGTGCTGATCGAGACGCTGGTCGCGCTCGGTGCCGAGGTGCGCTGGGCCTCGTGCAACATCTTCTCGACCCAGGACCATGCCGCCGCCGCGATCGCCGCAGCCGGCATTCCGGTGTTCGCGTACAAGGGCGAATCGCTGGACGATTACTGGGACTACTCGCACCGCATCTTCGAGTGGGCCGACGGCGGCTACTCGAACATGATCCTCGACGACGGCGGTGACGCGACGCTGCTGCTGATGCTCGGCACGCGCGCCGAGTCCGACCGCTCGGTGCTGGCGAAGCCGACCTGCGAGGAGGAGATCGCGCTGTTCGCGTCGATCGAGCGCACGCTGGCGCGTGATCCGAAGTGGTATTCGACGCGGCTCGCCTGCATCAAGGGCGTCACCGAGGAGACCACCACCGGCGTGCACCGCCTGTACCAGCTGCAGAAGGAAGGCCGGCTGCCGTTCCCGGCGATCAACGTCAACGATTCGGTCACCAAGTCCAAGTTCGACAACCTCTACGGCTGCCGCGAATCGCTGGTCGACGGCATCAAGCGTGCGACCGACGTGATGATCGCCGGCAAGATCGCGGTCGTGCTCGGCTACGGCGATGTCGGCAAGGGCTGCGCGCAGTCGCTGCGCGGCCTCGGCGCGACCGTCTGGGTCACCGAGATCGACCCGATCTGCGCGCTGCAGGCGGCGATGGAAGGCTATCGCGTCGTGCGCATGGACGAGGTCGCCGATCAGGGCGACATCTTCGTGACCACGACCGGCAACGTCGGCGTGATCACGCACGCGCACATGCAGCGCATGCGCAACAACGCCATCGTCTGCAACATCGGCCACTTCGATTCCGAGATCGAGGTCGCGAGCCTGAAGCAGTACCGCTGGGAGAACATCAAGCCGCAGGTCGATCACATCATCTTCCCGGACGGCAAGCGCATCATCCTGCTCGCCGAGGGCCGGCTCGTGAACCTCGGCTGCGCCACCGGCCACCCGAGCTTCGTGATGTCGAACAGCTTCACGAACCAGACGCTGGCGCAGATCGAGCTGTTCAACCACGCTGCGAAGTACGAGCGGCAGGTCTACGTGCTGCCGAAGCACCTCGACGAGAAGGTCGCCCGCCTGCACCTCGATCGCATCGGGGCGCGGCTGACCGAACTGTCCGAGGTGCAGGCCACCTACATCGGCGTGCCGAAGGAAGGCCCGTACAAGCCGGAGCACTACCGGTACTGACCGGGGCCGGGGCACGGAGGCGATAACCGGCCGGCCGGACCTTCGCGGGTCCGGCCGGCGCATGCGACGAGCGAGGAAGCGACGGCCATGAGCGTGACGCTGATGATTCCCGACGTTCCGGACGAACTGGCCCGCCGGCTGCGCGCGCGTGCCGCCGGCAACCGTCGCACGCTGCAGGCCGAACTGCTCGACATCGTCGAGACCGCGGTCCGCGCCGAATCGCGGCGCACGCTGCAGGATCTGGTCACGCAGGGACAGCGCCTCGGCCTCAGCGGCTCGCCCGCCGAGTCCGCGGGACTGATCCGCGACGCCCGCGATCGCGATGATCGTCGTTGATGCCGGCGCGCTGGCCGCGGTCCTGTTCCTCGAAGCCGGGTATGAACCGACGCTCGCCCGCATCGGCGAGGCACCGCTCTGCGCCCCGACGCTGCTGCCCTACGAGCTGACCAACATCCGCATCGTCAAGGAGCGTCGCCAGCCGTCGCTGGCCGCGGCGCTGGCGCTGCAGTTCGACGCCTTCCTGCGCCTCGATATCGACTACGTGACGCCGTTCCAGCCCGAGGTCGCCGCCCTCGCCCGCCGCTACGCCGTGACCGCCTACGACGCCGCCTATCTGTGGCTGGCCCTGACCCGCTCGCTGCCGCTCGTGACGATCGACAGCCGCCTCCATACCGCCTGGCAGCAGGCGACGGCGCCGCATCCGAGCTGACGCGCC
>NZ_DAOLKE010000142.1:0-8675 GCF_035331805.1 Plasticicumulans sp.
GGCCGCCCCGGCAACTCCGGTCGCCCCGGCTGCTCCGCCCGCCCAGTAAGAGCGGACGCACCCGTCCCCCGAGCGGCCGTCGCCCTGTGCTTGCAGGGCGGCGGCCGCCTTGCGTCCGGCGGGCGGGAAATCCTCCCGGCCTGCAGGCGCCGGCTGGCGATCCGGCCGCCGGGCACCGATGATTGCCGGCCGCTCCCTGCCGGCGCTGCGGACCGCGCGGACGGCATGTGCAGCCGCCGGCCGGGGCAGTGCCGTGCGGGGGACAGGCTGTACCGCGCTGTCACGATCCGCGCCACCGGTGCGGCAAGGCTGTGACGCCCGCATCGCATGCTGCATTGCGGCAATTGCGTGACCGGAAAAATCCGGCAATCGCACGATCCGTGCAAACGATTGATCGCTACCGGATTGCTGCAATTGCACGGAACGCGCACGAAAAAAATGGCATTGACCTTGCTCAAGTGCGATGCACCGCTCATTTGATGTCACAGAAGCGGGACATTCGAATCTCCACGCCCGAAGGAGCCTTGAGGAGCAATCCCATGATGCATGCACGATTCCCGATGAACCGCCTTGCCCTCGGTGTCTCCCTGCTGCTCGGTGTCGCTTCGGCGGCCGTCGCCGGCGTCACCGACCAGAACCTGCTCGATGCCGGCGTCAAGGACAACAAGAGCGTCCTGACCTGGGGCATCGACTATCAGGGCACGCGCTACAGCCCGCTGAAGCAGATCAACGCCGACACGATCAAGGACCTCGTACCGGCGTGGACCTTCTCCTACGGCGACGAGAAGCAGCGCGGCCAGGAAGCCCAGCCGCTGGTCTACAACGGCAAGATCTTCGTCACCGCCTCGTACTCGCGCATCTACGCGGTCGATGCCAAGACCGGCAAGAAGCTCTGGGTCTACGAGCACCGCCTGCCGGACGGCATCCTGCCGTGCTGCGACGTGATCAACCGCGGTGCCGCGCTCTACGGTGATCTGGTCATCTACTCGACGCTCGATGCGCAGCTCGTCGCGCTGAACCAGGAGACCGGCAAGGTCGTCTGGCGCGAGAAGATGGACAACTACAAGGACGGCTACTCGAACTCGGCCGCGCCGATCGTCGTCAAGGGTCTGGTCATCACCGGCGTCTCGGGCGGCGAGTTCGGTGTCGTCGGCCGCGTCGATGCGCGCGATGCGCTGACCGGCAAGCTGGTCTGGACGCGTCCGGTCATCGAAGGCCACATGGGTTACACCTTCAAGGACGGCCAGAAGACCGAGGCCGGCCTCACCGGTGAAACCGGCAAGACCTGGCCGGGCGATCTGTGGCAGACCGGCGGCGGCGCGACCTGGCTCGGCGGCTACTACGATCCCGAGACCGACTCGGTCCTGATCGGCACCGGCAACCCGGCGCCGTGGAACGCCCACACCCGTCCGGGCGACAACCTGTACTCGGCTTCGAGCCTCGCGATCGACCCGTCCACCGGCAAGATCAAGTGGCACTACCAGACGACCCCGAACGACGGCTGGGACTTCGACGGCGTCAACGAGCTGGTCTCGTTCGACCTCAAGAAGGACGGCAAGACCATCAAGGCCGTCGGCAAGGCTGACCGCAACGGCTTCTTCTACGTGCTCGACCGCACCAACGGCAAGCTGATCAGCGCCACGCCGTTCGTGACCAAGCAGACCTGGGCGACCGGCGTCGACCTCAAGACCGGCCGTCCGATCGAGACCGGCGTGCGCCCGGGCGATCCGTCCAAGAGCGCCGACGGCAAGAAGGGCGAGACCGTGTTCTCGGCGCCGTCCTTCCTCGGCGGCAAGAACTGGATGCCGATGGCCTACAACAAGGACACCGGCCTGTTCTACGTGCCGGCCAACGAGTGGGGCATGGACATCTGGAACGAGCCGATCACCTACAAGAAGGGTGCGGCCTACCTGGGTGCCGGCTTCAACATCAAGCCGCTGTATGACGACTACATCGGCGCGCTGCGCGCGATCGATCCGGCCACCGGCAAGATCGTCTGGGAATACAAGAACTACTCCCCGCTCTGGGGCGGCGTGCTGACCACCGCCGGCAACCTGGTGTTCACCGGCACGCCGGAAGGCTTCCTGAAGGCCTTCGACGCGAAGACCGGCAAGGAGCTCTGGAGCTACCAGACCGGCTCCGGCGTGGTCGGCTGCCCGGTCACCTGGGAGATGGACGGCGAGCAGTACATCGCCGTGCCCTCGGGCTGGGGTGGTGCGGTGCCGCTGTGGGGTGGCGAGGTCGCCAAGCGCATCAGCTATCTGACGCAGGGCGGCAGCCTCTGGGTGTTCAAGCTGCACAAGTCCTGATCGTCCGGTTACACGCGGGCGTGAACGGGGTGCGGCGCGACTGCCGCACCCCGCTTTCTGTTGCAGGGACGCCGTCTCAGCCGTGCCGGCGCGCCGGGATGACCGGCCCGCCGCTGCGCCGATCTCCCGGGAGCCTGACATGAAACGTATCCTCGCCGCCGCCGTGCTCGCCGGCCTCGCCGTTGCCCAGGGCGTCACCTCGGCCAGTGCCGATGCGCTCGCCGAAGTGCGCGAGAAGGGCGTGCTGCGCGTCGCCGTCTACAAGGACTTTCCCCCGTATTCCTACACCGACGCCCAGGGCCGCATGACCGGTCTGGATGTCGAGATCGGCAAGGCGCTTGCCGGGAAGATGGGCGTCGCGATGGCGCTGGTGCCGATCCCTGCCTCCGACGAATCGATGGAGGACGACCTGCGCAACGCCGTCTGGAAGGGCCACTACATGGGCTGGGGCAAGGCCGACGTGATGCTGCACGTGCCGGTCAACGCCGACTTCCAGAAGCGCGTCGACAAGGTCGCGCTGTTTGCGCCGTACTACCGCGAGCTGGTCGCGGTCGCCTACGACAAGACGAAGATTCCGGACCTGAACTCGCTCGACGTGTTCAGGACCGAGAAGGTCGGCGTCGAGATGCGCACGGTCGCCGACCAGTACCTGATCACGACCTCGAACCACGCCTACATCAACAACGTCCGCCACTTCCGCACCGTCGATGCCGCCTGCGAGGCCTTCAAGGCCGGCGAGGTGCCGGCCTTCGCGGCGCAGCGCGGCCAGCTCGAACACTGCCTCGGCCCGGACCGCTCGCGCTTCGTGATCGGCACGGTGCCGGCGCCGGACGTGCGCGTGTTCGAGTGGAACGTCGGCATGGCGGTCAAGGCCGACGAGACCGGGCTGCGCGATGCACTCGGCGAGGCGATGGAGGCGCTGCGCAAGGACGGCTCGCTGCAGAAGATCTTCGACCGTCAGGCGATGAGCCTGAACACGCCGGCCAACTGAGCCCGCCGCGGGCCTCGATGCAGGGCGTCGCCGTGCCGTTCTCATCCGCTGTCGCGCCAGTCGCCGTCCTGTGCGCGGCGCTGCTTGCCACGGTCGCGCACGCCGGTCCCGGCGTGCCGGCCGATCCGCTCGCCTCGCCGCAGTGGCCGGCGATGCAGCAGCGCTTCTTTCGCGACGCAACGGTCGTGTTCGACGATCTGGTCGAGGTCACGCTGCCGCCGGCGGCCGAGGACTCGATGCAGGTGCCGGTCAGCGCGCGCGTGCGCAGCGGCACGGCCGTCGACACGCTGATCGCGTTCATCGACTTCAACCCGATCCCGAAGGTGCTCGAATACCGGCCGCTCGATGCCGAGCCGTATCTGGGCTTTCGCGTGCGCGTGCAGCAGGCCACGCCGATCCGGGTCGCCGCGCGCACGGCCGATGGCGTCTGGCACGTCGGCGGCGCCTGGGTCGATGCCGCCGGCGGCGGCTGCACGCTGCCGTCGGCAAACGCCGCGAAGGTGCGCGAGGAGGACATCGGCCACGTCGCCGCGCGGCGCTGGCCGCTCGATGGCATCGGCTCGCGCGTGAAGCTGCGCATCGCGCACCCGAACGACACCGGGCTGATCAGCGGCACGCCGGCCTTCTTCGTCGAGGCGCTGGACTTCACGGCCGCCGACGGCCGCCGGCTCGCCGAGCTGCGCAGCTTCGAGCCGGTCGCCGAGAGCCCGGTGTTCGTGCTCGAACTGCACACCGATGGCCCGGTGCGCATCGCCGGCCACGACAACACCGCCGGACGCATCGCCGGAGAAGCGCCTTGACTGCCCGAAGGAAGCAGGGGAAGCAGGCAGGAGCGGTGCGCGCGGCGGCGCTCGCGTTCGCGGTCATCGTCACCGTGCCGCTGCAGGCCGCCGACACCGACTACCGGCTGCAGCCCGAGCCGGTCGCCCCCGGCACGTATCTGGTCGCCGGCGTGCCCGAGAACTTCTCGCGCAGCAACGGCGGCAACATCGCCAACACCGCCTTCGTCGTCACCGGCGCCGGCGTCGTCGTCATCGACACCGGGCCGTCGAAGCGCTACGGCCAGCAGCTGCGCGCGGCGATCGCGCGCGTCACCGCCGAGCCGGTCGTCGCCGTCTACCTGACCCATCACCACCCGGACCACGCGCTCGGCAACCAGGCCTTCGCCGACGTGCCGATCCGTGCCCTGCCGGGCACGATCGAGGGCCTGCGCGAGCAGGGCAACGACTTCAATTCGAACCTGTTCCGCATGGTCGGCGACTGGATGCGCGGCACCGATCCGCTGCTGCCGGCCGAGGCCGTCGCCGCCGGCAGCGTGCGCATCGGCACTCACGAGTTCGAGCTGATCCCGAACGCCGGGCATACGGCCGCCGATCTCGCGATCCTCGATCGCACGACCGGCACGCTGTTCTCGGGCAGCGTGTTCAACGGCCGCACGCCGGCGACGCCGAACGCCGTGATCGCCGACTGGATCGCGAGCCTCGACCGGCTGGCGGCGCTGAACGCCGAGCGCATCGTGCCGGCGGTCGGGGCAATCACCGACAACCGCGCGATCGCCGAGGACATCGACTGGCTGCGCTGGCTGGATGAAACCCTGCACGAGGCCGCCGGGCGCGGCGCCGACATGGCCGAGGTGCTGCGCCTGCCGATCCCGGCGCGCTTCAATGACTTCGCGCTGCTGCGCGAGGAGTACGAGCGCTCGGTCTCGCACCTGTACCCGGCGATCGAGCGCGCCTCGCTCGGCGTGCGCGATTAGGGTGCCGGTCCCGGTGGACGGTGCGCCGGTGCGCTTCCGCGATCATGCCGCCGTGCTCTGCGTGCCGGTGCTCGGCCTGCTGTGCGCCGCCGGCCCGGTCATGGCGCTGCAGCCGCCGCAGATGCCGGAGCTGCCGCTCGGCACGCTGAACCCGGACGGCTACCGCGACCACGCCTGGCACGCGCCGGTGCCGGCCACGCATCCGGACGCCACCACGGTCGACACCGCCGAGGCGCGCACGCTGCTCGAATCCGGCGCGGCGCTGGCGGTCGACGTGATGGCCGCCGTCGAACGTCCGGCCGCAGCCGGCGAGCCCGGCGCCTTCATCCCGAACCGGCCGCGCCGGCACATCCCCGGCTCGATCTGGCTGCCGAACGTCGGCTACGACGAGCTGACCCCGGTGCAGGCGCGCTGGTACGCGCAGGCGCTGGCGCGCCTGAGCCGCGGGGAGCGCGACCGCGGCCTGCTGATCTACTGCATCGCCGACTGCTGGCTGTCGTGGAACGCCGTGCATCGCGCCGCCAGCTTCGGCTACACGCGCCTGTACTGGTATCCCGAGGGCAGCGACGGCTGGGCCGAGGCCGGGCTGGCGCTGGTCGAGGCCCGGCCGGAACCGCCACCGCCACCGTGAGCCGCCATGCCGGCGCGGCAGTGGCCGCGGCTTCCCGTTCGCCCTTACCCTCCGCCCGGACTTGCCCGACGGCACCGCGCCGCCGCCCGACCTGACGGATCGATCGATGCCCAGAACCGTATCCTCGCTGCTGCTGCGCGCCTGCCTGCTGTTCGCCGGCGGCCTGTGCGCGTTCACCGCCACCGCGCTCGAGACCGTGCGCGTCGGCTTCCAGCAATCCGGCACCGTGCAGTGGGAGCTGCAGCTGATGCAGGAACTCGGCCTCGCCGAACGCGAGGGCGTGCGCCTCGAACTGGTGCCGCTCGCCACCAAGGACGCCACGCACATCGCGCTGCAGGGCGGTGCCGTCGATGTCGTCGTCGACGACTGGCTGTGGGTGTCGCGCGCCCGCGACGAGGGCCGGCCCTACACCTGCGTCACGCATTCGCTCGCGGCCGGCGCGCTGTACGCGCGGCCCGACAGCGGCATCACCAGGCTCGCCGATCTCGCCGGCAAAAAGCTCGGCGTCGCCGGCGGGGCGGTCGACAAGAGCTGGCTGCTGCTGCGCGCCTACGCGCAGAAGACGCTCGGCGTCGATCTGGCGCAGCAGGTCGAGCCGCAGTACGGCGCACCGCCGCTGCTGAACCAGCTCGCGCTGCGCGGCGAGCTGCCGGCGGTGCTGAACTACTGGAACTACGGCGCGCGCCTCTCGGCCGCCGGTTTCCGCGAGGTGATCTCGATGCGCACGGTGCTGACCGGCCTCGGCGCGCCGCCCGGCCTGCCGGTGATCGCCTGGGTGTTCCCGGACGAGTTCGCCGCGCAGCACGGCGAGACGCTGCGCGGCTTCCTGCGCGCCTCGCGCGCCGCCAAGCAGGCGCTCGCGACCGACGATGCGGTCTGGGAAAGGCTCAGGCCGCTGATGCAGGCGGCGAACGACACCGAATTCCGCAGCCTGCGCGACACCTACCGCCAGGGCATCCCGCAGCACGTCGGGCCGCAGGATGCGCTGACGGCCTCCCGCATCTTCGCGCTGCTCGCGCGCCTCGGCGGCGAGGCGCTGGTCGGCAGGGGCACGACGCTCGCCACCGGCACGTTCTGGACGGGGTATGCGGACTGAACCCGGCCTGAGCCGCGCCGCCGAACGCCGGCTGCGCTTCGCCGCCTTCGCGCTGCTGCTGCTGCTGTGGTGGGGGCTCGCGCTCGTGCTGCATTCCGACGTGCTGCCGACACCGGCGGCGGTCTGGGAGCGGCTGTGGGCGCATGCCGTCAGCGGCGAGCTGTGGCGCCACCTCGGCGCGACGCTGGCGCGGGTCGCGGCGAGCTTCCTGATCGCGATGCTGGTCGGCACCGCGATCGGCATCCTGCTCGGCGGCTCGCGCCGGCTCGACGTGTTCTTCGACGGCTGGCTGGTGCTCGGGCTGAACATCCCGGCGCTGGTGACGATCATCCTCTGCTACGTCTGGTTCGGCCTCAACGACGCCGCCGCCGTGCTCGCGGTCGCCGCCAACAAGATTCCGACCGTCGTCGTCACCGTGCGCGAAGGCGCGCGCGCCGTCGATCGCGAGCTGCTCGCGGTCGCGACGGCGTTTCGCGTGCCGCCGCTGCGCCGGCTGACGCGCGTCTATCTGCCGCAGCTGCTGCCGTATCTGTTCGCGTCGGCGCGCTCGGGGCTGTCGCTGATCTGGAAGATCGTGCTGGTGGTCGAGCTGCTCGGGCGGCCGAACGGCATCGGCTTCCGGCTCAACGCCTTTTTCCAGTTCTTCGACATCGCCGGCATCCTCGCCTACACGCTGGCCTTCGCGGCCGTGGTGCTCGCGGTCGAGGCCTGGCTGCTGCGGCCGCTGGAGCGGCGTCTGCTCGGGTGGCGCGCGTGAGTGGCGGCGGGCTGTCGGTCGAGCTGCAGGCCAAGTACTGGCCGGGCAGCGACGTGCCGGTGCTCGCCGGTCTCCGGCTCGACGTGGCCGCCGGCGAGTTCCTGTGTCTGGTCGGGCCGAGCGGCTGCGGCAAGAGCACGCTGCTCGCGGCGATCGCCGGACTCGATGCCGACTTCCTCGGCCGCATCGACGCGCCGCCCGAGCGCGGCATGCTGTTCCAGACGCCGCGGCTGATGCCGTGGCTGACGGTGCGCGACAACCTCGCGCTGGTGCTGGCGGACGGCCGCTGCTCGCCGGCGGCCGAGGCGCTGCTCGATGCGATGGAGATTCCGCCGGCGCTGCTGGATCGCTACCCGGGCCAGCTTTCCGGCGGTCAGCAGCGGCGCGTGGCGCTCGCGCGCGCCTTCGCCGTGCGCCCGCGCCTGCTGCTGCTCGATGAGCCCTTCGTGTCGCTCGATGCACCGGTCGCGCAGCGTCTGCGCGAGCTGCTGCTCGAACACTGGATGCGCGAGCGCCCGACCGTGCTGTTCGTGACCCACGACCTCGACGAGGCGCTGGCGCTTGGCGATCGCATCGTCTTCCTCGGCGGCCGGCCGGCCGGCATCGTGCTGGAACTCGTCCTGCCCGAGCCGCGACCGCGGGCGCCCGAAGCCGTGTGGCGGCTGCGCCGGCAACTGCTTTCGACGCACCCGGAGCTGCTGTCCGGTCGCGTCATACTCGATCCGGAGACCCCGCGCCCATGAGCCCCGCATCCTCCCGGCCGCCGCTCGCCGAGGGCACGCCGCTGCTCGCGGTCGAGCACGTCGTCAAGGCCTACGGGCCGCGCAAGGCGCTCGACGGCGTCAGCCTCGAAGTCGGCCGCGGCGAGTTCGTCGCGCTGCTCGGTCCGAACGGCGCCGGCAAGTCGACGCTGTTCCAGCTGCTGTCGGGGCTGTTCGTCGCCGATGGCGGCCGCATCGCCGTCTGCGGCCACAGCCTCGCCGCCGCCCCGGCGCCGGCGCTCGCGCGCATCGGCGTGGTGTTCCAGCAGCCGACGCTCGATCTCGATCTGTCGGTGCTCGCCAACCTGCGCTTCCACGCGCGGCTGCACGGCCTCGGCGGCGCACGGGCGCGCGAGCGCATCGACGCCGAGCTG
>NZ_DAOLKE010000143.1:0-8620 GCF_035331805.1 Plasticicumulans sp.
GCGTGCGGGCCCTGGCGGCGGCGGCGGCTCGCGAGTTGCGGGAGCCGCTGCGCAGGCACTGGCGGCACTGGCGCGCGCAGCCGCCGTTCTGGCCGGCCGCGGACTGAAAGCGCCGCGCAGCGTCGCGGCGACCGCTTCAGTCGATCAGCCGCCAGTCACCGTTGCGGATCTCGATCATCCGGAATGCCGTGGCGTCGAGCCCGAGGTGATCGGTCGGCGCGTAGTGGACGATGCCGCCGGTGCCGACGTAGCCGTGCGTCGCCTCCAGCGCCCGGCGCACCGCGTCGGCCTCGACGCTGCCAGCGCGACGCACGGCCTCCGCCCACTGCATCAGCGCATCGTAGGCATGACCGCCGAAGGTCGAGACGCTGCCGCCATACGCGGCGGTATAGGCCTGCGTGTATTCGAGGGCGACGCGCTTCTGCGGATCGGCCTCCGGCAGCTGGGCGGCGACGATCAGCGCCGCGGCCGGAAAGCGCACGCCTTCGGCTGCGTCACCGGCGGCCTCGATGAAGGCCTTCGAGCCGATCGAATGCGTGTGGTACAGCGCGAGCTTCAGGCCGGCCGCGTGTACGGCGCGCGTGATGCGGGCCGAGCTGGCACCGACGCCGAGCACGAGCAGCGCCTGCGCGTCGCTCGCACCGATGCGCGCGAGCGGGGCCGAGAAGTCGGCTTCCTTCGGATCGTGACTGTCGTCGAGCACGACCTGCACGCCGCTGGCCGCGGCGCGCGCCAGACACTGGAAGCGCCCGGAACGGCCGTAGCCGCTCGCTTCCGACAGCAGCGCCACCCGCGTCAGGCCGCGCGCGCGCAGGTCGGCGAACACCTTGTCGCAGGCCATGCGGTCGGTGTGCGCGGTCTTGAACACCCATTTCTTGGCCGGCTCGACGATCAGTACCGAGCCGGCGAGCGACAGGAACGGCACCTCGGCGCGCTCGACCAGCGGCAGCGCCGCCAGCGAGGCGCTGCTGGTGGTGCCGCCGATCAGCACATCGACACGCTCGGCGTCGAGCAGGCGCCGGAAAGCCGGATCGACCTTGGCGAGTTCGCCGCCATCATCGACGTGGATCAGCCGCAGCGGCCGCCCGAGCAGACCGCCGGCGGCGTTCAGGCGCTCGACGTAGAGCTGCAGCGTCTTCAGCTCCGGCTCGCCAAGGGCGGCGCCGGGGCCGCTCAGCGTCAGCACCGAACCGATGCGGATCGGCTCGACGGTGCCGGCCTGCGCCGGCGGCAGGCCGCCAGCGAGCAGCCCGAGCAGACCGAGCAGCGCTGCCGGCCACCACGGCCGGATCGCTGTGCGGCAGCTGAACCGACAGTGGAACATGCGAATGCTGGACATCGGTTTTCTCCTCTTTCCCTGGTATCCCTGGATGGTTGGCGCCCGTCACTGGCACGCCGCCATTTGCCCGTGTTTCGGGTCTGGTCTTCGCTACGGCTGAAAAGGCATTGCGGTACTGCGGTACTGCCCGGAATCGCGGTACTGCGCGCTTGCGGATGCCGGATGCCGGATGGCGCTCAGCGCCGGCCAACACGTGCCGGTGCCGGCGCGAAGGTTTCGGCCGTGAACGCCGCGAGCCCGGCGAGCACGCGGGCATCGGCGCGATCGGCCGCCGCCGCGTAGCCCTCGGCATTCGCACTCGCCGCCGGCTCCACGGCGGCGAATTCGCGCGTCGCCAGCACGCGCCGGTCGACGACATCGGTGAACACGGCCCGCAGGCGCAGCCGCACGACGCCCGGCTCGCCGGCCGACAGATCGTGCACGAGTTCGAGCACGTTCGTCGTCAGGCGCACGTCGGCACGGCCCGGATTCGGGGCCGGCAGCACCGCCGTCCAGGTGCCGCCCTGCGCGAGCGTCTGCACGATCAGCGGCTGCAGCATGCGCGCCGGTACGTCGGCCCATTCGCTGCGGGTGTAGTAGTCGATCGCCAGCGGCTGGCGCGAATACGCCATGCGCGGCGTGTCGAAGCCGGCGCGGGCCTCGGGCTTGTCGACCAGCAGCACGCCGGCCGGGCGCGCCGCGCCGGCCGGTGCGGCCGCCGGCACGGCCGACAGCAGCCAGATCGTGCGCGGTGCATCCGGCGAGCTGCCGAGATTGATCGCCGAGCAGCCGCCGAGCAGCAGCGCGAGCAGCGTGAGGCGGACACGGGTCATCGGCAGTCCTCGCTTCATGCAGGCCCCGGCGGCATTCATTCGCCCGGCCCCGGATTGTCGTTCTTGCGCCCGAACAGCAGCATGCGCGGATTGCGTTCGAGTTCGCCGCCGAGGCGCTCGACGACCTCGGTCATGCGCCGAAGCTCGGCGAGCAGGCCGGCGAGTTCGGGGCCGGCGCTGCCGGCGAACTGCTGCAGGTCGCGCCGGGTGCCGGCGACCGCCGTGTCGAGCGTGCGTGCGGTCTGTCCGAAGCTGCGCACGGTGTCATCGACGAGGCCGACCGTGGTCTTCAGGCGCGCGCCGAGGGTGCGGATCTCCTTCGCCGCGCCGCTCGCGGCCTCGGCGGTATCGGCGGTGGCGCGCAGCACCTGATCGAGCGTGGCGGTCTGCTTCGCGAGCGCCGCACTGAGCGTGCGCAGGTTGCCGAGCGTGTCGTGGACGGCATCGAGGTTGTCCTGATCGAGCAGCGCCTGCAGCCGGTTCGACAGCTTGCCGAAATCCCCGAGCACCTGGGTCACGGCGTTGTCGAGGCGCTGCACCAGCGACGGCCCGGTCGGGATCACCGGAAACGGCTCGTCTTCACGTCGCTTCAGCGCGGGTGCGTTCGGGTTGTCGACCGACAGCTCGATCGCGGCGATGCCGGTCAGGCCCTGGGTCGCGAGCACGGCCTTCGTGCTTTCGAGGATCGGCGTGCCGCGCTCGATCTTCAGATCGACGATGACGCGATCGGGCTGCTTGCGATCGAGCGCGATGCCCGCGACCTCGCCGACCGCCACGCCGCGCAGGCGCACCGCCGCCTTCGGGTTCAGGCCGGCGACCGAGTCGCGGAAGAACAGCCGGTAGATGTCGTACTGCTTTTCCTCGGTGCCGACCGTCAGCCACAGCAGCGTGCCGATCAGCGCCGCCGACAGGGCCAGCACGAAAACCCCGACCAGCGTGTAGTTGACCTTGTTCTCCAACGGCTGCCTCCTGCGCGCGGCTCAGTCTTCGGCGGCTGCCTCGGCGGCCCGCGCGCGCGGACCGCAGAAGTACTGGCGGATCAGCGGATGCGGGCGCCGCGACAGCGATTCGATCGGCTCGCAGGCGAGCACGCGCCGCTCGCCGAGGAAGGCAACGCGGTCGGTGATGCGCCAGAGCGTGTCGAGATCGTGCGTGACGATCAGTACCGTGAGTCCGAGCGCGGCACGCAGTTCCAGCACCAGTTCATCGAGCGCCGCGGCGCCGACCGGGTCGAGGCCGGCGGTCGGCTCGTCGAGGAACAGCAGGTCCGGATCGAGCGCGAGTGCGCGCGCCACGCCGGCGCGCTTGATCATGCCGCCCGAGAGCTGCGACGGATACTTGTCGCCGCTGCCCGGCGGCAGGCCGGCGAGCGCGACCTTCAGCTCCGCGAGCCGGTCGATCTCGGCCTCGGGCAGCGTCGTGTGCTCGTGCAGCGGCACGGCGACGTTCTCGCGCACGGTCAGCGACGAGAACAGCGCGCCGTGCTGGAACATCATGCCGAAGCGCCGGCGCAGCGCGAAGGCTTCGCTCTCGTCGAGACCGACGGTCTCGGCGCCGAACAGCCGCACGCTGCCGGCCGAGGGGGCATCGAGCAGCGCGACCTCGCGCAGCAGCGTGGTCTTGCCGCTGCCGCTGCCGCCGACCAGCCCGACGATCTCGCCGCGACGCACGGTCAGTTCGAGGTCTTCATGCACGACCTGCGCACCGAAGCGCGTGCCGAGGCCGCGGATCTCGATGACCGGCGGCGCGTCGCCAACCGGTGGGGGTGATGGCGGCGGCGTCAGATCTTCAGCCACGAGAACAGCACCGAGAACGCCGCATCGACGACGATGACCAGAAAGATCGACTGCACGACCGAGACGGTCGTCTGCCGGCCGACCGCCTCGGCGCCGCCCGAGACCTTGAAGCCCTGATAGCAGCCGACCAGCGCGATCAGCAGCGCGAACACCGGCGCCTTGCCGACGCCGATCAGGAAGGAGCGCACCGACACCGCCTGCGGGAAGCGCTGCAGGAACTCCTGGAAGCTCACGCCGAGCTGCAGGTCGGCCATCACCATGCCGCCGAGCACGCCCATCGCATCGGCGTACACGGTCAGCAGCGGCAGCGCGACCATCAGCGCGAACACCTTCGGGATCACCAGCATGTCCATCGGCCGGATGCCGATGGTGCGCAGCGCGTCGATCTCCTCGGTCACGCGCATCGTGCCGATCTGCGCGGTCCACGCCGAGCCGGTGCGCCCGGCGACGATGATCGCGGTCATGATCACCGACATCTCGCGCAGCATCGTCAGGCTGACCAGCTCGACGATGAAGATGTTGGCGCCGTAGCGCCCGAGCTGCGAGCCGCCCTGATAGGCGATGACGACGCCGAGCAGGAAGGACAGCAGCCCGACGATCGGCATCGCCGCGAGCCCCGCGCTCTGGATGTTGGCGAGAAACGGCGTCCAGCGGAACCGGTGCGGCAGGAGCAGCGCGCGCCAGAACGCGAGGCTCATCTCGCCGAAGAAACCGAGGAAATCCCGCACCTCGCAGAGCTGCGCCGTCGCGCGCCGGCCGAGTGCTTCGAGGCAGCCCGGCACCGGCGGCGGCGGCGGGCGCTCGCGCGCGGCCTGGGCGCGCACCAGATCGAGCAGCGTCGCGTGCCCTGCGGTCAGGCCGTCCCAGTGCGTGTCGCTGCCGGCTTCGAGCGCGAGGATCTGCAGCGCCCCGGCGGTGTCGAGCGCGGTCAGGCCGCCGGCGTCGATGCGCGGCACCGGCTTTTCCGGCAGCAGCGGCAGGCCGCAGGCAAAGCCGGCGAGCGTCCAGCTGCCGTCCAGACGCACGCCCCCGGACGGGTCGGCGGTGCAGGTGGGAAGCACGAGCTCGGCAGTCGTCATGGCTTCGAGTGTTTCACGGGCGCCGCACGGGCGCCAAGCCACGCGACGGCGGCTGCCGGCAGGCGCATCGGCACGGATTCAGCACCGCTTCAGCACGGACCCGGCATGGACTCCGCCCGGATTCCGCCCGGACCCTCCTCGCGGATTCATCGCGGATTCAGCCGCCGCCACAGCCACGGCGTCTGCTGCGCCCCGGGGGCTTCCCAGATGCCGCGCCCGGCGCGCCGGGCCTCGGCTTCGGCGGTCGTGTATTCGGAGCTGTTGTTGAACTCGCGATAGACGGCGGCGCGCCCGGCGTGGACCTGTTCGAGACCGATGTCGGTCTTCCCGAGCCAGATGCGCCCGACCGTGCGCCCGTACTGGTCGGTGTCCAGCACTTCGAGGCGCACGTTCTCCTTGCGCAGCCGCGCCGTCAGGCCGCTGCGCGCGAGCCGCCCCCAGTCGCCCTGGCCGAGTTCCGGGGCGTCGATGCCCCAGAGCCGCACGCGCCGCTCCTGAGCGTTGCAGGCGAGCGTGACGGTGTCGCCGTCCTGCACCGAGCGCACCGTGCAGTCCTCGGTCGCCCCGACCGGCGCCGGTCCGGCGCTGCTGCTCATGCCCCAGGGCTGCAGCACCAGCACGCCGATGACGACGAGCACGAAGGCGAGCGCCGCGAACAGCGGCGCCGGACCGCGCGCCGGCCGGCCGAAATCGCTGACGAAGAAACTGCGCAGCCAGGCGACGAGGTGACGGTGCAGCATCGTGTTCGGAATCTCCCTGGAAGGCCTGTGTCCGGCGGCCCGCCCCCGGCGCTTCAGCGCGTCGCGGCCAGCGCCTGGTCGAGGTCGGCGAGGATGTCGTCGATGTGCTCGATGCCGATCGACAGCCGCACCATGTCCTCGCTGACGCCGGCCTTCGCCAGTTCCGCGGCGTTGAGCTGGCGGTGCGTGGTGCTCGCCGGATGGCAGGCCAGGCTCTTGGCGTCGCCGATGTTGACCAGCCGCGTCACGAGCTGCAAGGCATCCTGGAAGCGCGCGCCGGCCTCGCGTCCGCCCTTGACGCCGAAGGTCACGAGGCCCGAGCCCTTGCCGCCCATGTAGCGATCGACCAGCGGCCGGAACGGGCTGTCGGGCAGGCCCGGATAGCCGACCCACTCGACCGCCGCGTGATCGCGCAGGAATCCGGCGACCGCGAGCGCATTCGCGCAGTGCCGGTCCATGCGCAGCGCCAGCGTCTCGATGCCCTGCAGCACCAGGAAGCTGTTGAACGGCGAGATCGCCGCGCCCATGTTGCGCAGCGGCACGACGCGCGCGCGGCCGATGTAGGCCGCCGCGCCGAGCGCCTCGGTGTAGGTCACGCCGTGATAGGAGACATCCGGCTCGTTCAGGCGGCGGAAGCGTTCCTTGTGCTCGGCCCAGGGAAATTTCCCCGAATCGACCAGCACGCCGCCGATGCAGGTGCCGTGGCCGCCGAGGTACTTGGTCAGCGAGTGCACGATGATGTCGGCGCCGTGCTCGAACGGCCGGCACAGATACGGCGTCGCGACCGTGTTGTCGACGATGAGCGGCACGCCGTGCGCGTGCGCAACCTGCGAGAAGGCTTCGAAGTCGACGACGTTGCCGAGCGGATTGCCGATCGTCTCGCAGAACACCGCCTTGGTGCGGCCGTCGATCAGCGCCGCCGCCGAGGCCGGATCGCGGTAATCGACGAAGCGCACCTCGATGCCGTACTGCGGCAGCGTGTGCGCGAACAGGTTGTAGGTGCCGCCGTAGAGCGTGCCGGTGGCGACGATGTTGTCGCCGGCCTCGGCGATGGTCTGGATCGCGTAGGTGATCGCCGCCTGTCCGGAGGCGAGTCCGAGCGCGCCGATGCCGCCTTCGAGCGCCGCCATGCGCGCCTCCAGCACCGCCGTGGTCGGGTTCATGATGCGCGTGTAGATGTTGCCGGCGACCTTCAGGTCGAACAGGTCCGCGCCGTGCTGCGTGTCGTCGAACGCATACGACGTGGTCTGGTAGATCGGCACCGCGACCGCCTTCGTGGTCGGGTCGGGGCTGTAGCCGGCGTGGATCGCGAGGGTTTCGAGCTTCATCGTCTGCACTCGGGTGATGGGATTGCGGGCGGACGGGAGGCTGCTCCCGGTCTGCGACCGCCCGGCCCCTAGCGTAGAAGCTGGTTCCCGGACTGCGCCTGCGGCGGTTTCCCCGCGGCCGGCGCTTCGGCTAGACTGCGCCTCCCTCGCGGCCGGCCGGTCGCAGGAGCGCAGTCTTCGAGCTGCACGTTTTCTATGGTGGCCCGTATCGGTCCCCTCGCGACGCTAGGCCGTGAACCCCGCCAGGCCCGGAAGGGAGCAACGGTAGCGGCCGATGCGGGCGCCGGGGTGCGTCTGGTACGGGCCACCACCCATTTCCGGCCGCGTCAGGCATGGCAGGGCGCGGCGGCCCACGCGAACCACCCGGCAGGCGGCACGAGATGAGCCATCAGGTTCTGGCGCGCAAATGGCGGCCGAAGCGCTTCGCGGAACTGGTCGGGCAGGAGCACGTCGTGCGCGCGCTCGGCAACGCGCTCGCCAACGGCCGCCTGCATCACGCCTTCCTGTTCACCGGCACGCGCGGCGTCGGCAAGACCACGATCGCGCGCATCCTCGCCAAGTCGCTGAACTGCGAGACCGGCATCACCGCCGAGCCCTGCGGCGTCTGTGCGGCCTGCCGCGAGATCGACGAGGGCCGCTTCGTCGATCTGATCGAGGTCGATGCGGCCTCGCGCACCAAGGTCGAGGACACGCGCGAGCTGCTCGAAAACGTCCAGTACGCACCGGCGCGCGGTCGCTACAAGGTCTACCTGATCGACGAAGTGCACATGCTGAGCACCAGCAGCTTCAACGCGCTGCTGAAGACGCTCGAAGAGCCGCCGCCGCACGTGAAGTTCCTGCTCGCGACCACCGACCCGCAGAAGCTGCCGGTCACCGTGCTGTCGCGCTGCCTGCAGTTCAGCCTCAAGCGTCTGCCGGCGGCGCTGATCCAGAGCCGGCTCGCCGACATCCTCGACGCCGAAGGCATCGCACACGAACCGGCCGCGCTCGCCGCACTCGCGCGCGCCGGCGACGGCTCGATGCGCGATGCGCTGTCGCTGCTCGATCAGGCCATCGCCTTCGGCGCCGGTCGCGTCGGCGCCCTCGACACCGCGGCGATGCTCGGCACGATCGACCGCCAGCACGTCGTGCACCTCGCCGAAGCCCTGGCCGGCGGCGATGCGGCCAGTGTGCTCGCGGCGATCGAGCGGCTCGATCGCGAGGCGCCGGATTACGACGGCGTGCTCGCCGAGCTGCTGTCGCTGCTGCAGCGCGTCGCGCTCGCGCAGGCCGTGCCCGGCGCCAACGACGAGCTGTACGACAGCGATACGCTCGTCCGTCTCGCCGCCGCGTTCACGGCCGAGGACGTGCAGCTCTGCTACCAGATCGCGCTGCACGCGCGCCGCGACCTGCCGCTCGCGCCCGAGCCGCGCGGCGGCTTCGAGATGGCGCTGCTGCGCATGCTCTGCTTCCGTCCGGCGACGCTGCCCGGCGCCTCCGGCAGCGGCGAGCTTCCGCGCCCGGCCGCCGCTGCGGCATCCCGCCCC